>NZ_RZPB01000370.1:0-5983 GCF_003998535.1 Mesorhizobium sp. M7A.F.Ca.AU.002.02.1.1
GTCGGCAACAGTGCGTTCGGTGAACACCGACGGGTCGAAATTAACAAAGATCGACGCTTCCTGCGGCAGGCAGGCACCGGCGTTGAGAAGATGCAGCGTCCTGGTCAGCGCCTCGATATGCAGCCGGTCGGCGGCCGGACAGGTCGAGAAGAAATTCATCGGCGATTGTGGCTCGCCGTCGCGGAACGGTCGGATCAGCCCTTCGAACGCGACCACCGACAGCTTGCCTTCCTTGAAGGCGAAGATCGGCTGGAAAGCGCTTTGCAACGTGTAGATGCCCCAGACACCGGTGGAGGTGCCGTCGTCCTGACGGATGATGTGGGCAAGCCCGACGCTGCGCGACACGGTTCCTCGCTCCGCAATTGGTCTGCGATCCTGCCACTCAAGCCTCTACCGCTCGTTAATGAATTTATTGTTGCCGACCCCGGGTCCGATCACAGCTCCTTGAGACCTGGATCAGCCGACAATGCTTGCGTTGCGCGAAATCATGCGACATGAGAAGCGCCGCGGTCGCTCCTGGCCGCGCCGATCTTCCATGGAGACGTCAAGCTCATGGCCTTTCTTGCCGACACCCTTTCGCGCGTGAAGCCTTCCGCCACCATCGCGGTCACGCAGAAAGCGCGCGAGCTGAAAAATGCCGGCCGTGACATTATCGGCCTCGGCGCCGGCGAACCGGATTTCGACACGCCCGACAACATCAAGAATGCGGCAATCGAGGCGATCCGCCGCGGCGAAACCAAGTATCCGCCGGTTTCGGGCATCGTGCCGCTGCGCGAGGCGATCGCAAAAAAGTTTAAGCGCGAGAACAATCTCGACTACAAGCCCGAGCAGACCATCGTCGGTACGGGCGGCAAGCAGATCCTGTTCAACGCCTTCATGGCGACGCTGAACCCCGGCGACGAGGTCATCATTCCTCGCCCCTACTGGGTCAGCTACCCCGAGATGGTGGCGATCTGCGGCGGCACCTCCTTGTTTGCCGACACCTCGATCGACAACGGCTTCAAACTGACCGCTTCCGTGCTGGAAAAGGCGATCACGCCGAAGACCAAATGGCTGCTGATGAACTCGCCGTCGAACCCGTCGGGTGCCGCCTATACCGAGGCCGAACTGCGCGCTCTGGCCGACGTGCTGTTGAAGCATCCGCATGTCTGGACGCTGACCGACGACATGTACGAGCACCTGACCTATGGCGATTTCGTCTTCAAGACCATCGCCGAGGTCGAGCCTAAGCTCTACGAGCGCACGCTGACCATGAACGGCGTGTCGAAAGCCTATGCAATGACCGGCTGGCGCATCGGTTATGCGGCGGGCCCGGTCCAACTGATCAAGGCGATGGACATGATCCAGGGTCAGCAGACATCGGGCGCCTGCACCATCGCGCAATGGGCATCCGTCGAGGCGCTGAATGGCCCGCAGGATTTCATCGCCAAAAACAAGGCGATCTTTCAAGGCCGTCGCGACCTCGTCGTCTCGATGCTCAACCAGGCGCGCGGCATCACCTGTCCGTCGCCGGAAGGGGCCTTCTATGTCTATCCCTCCTGCGCCCAGTTGATCGGCAAGAAGACCAAGGCCGGCAAGCCGATCGACACCGACGAAACCTTCTGCTCGGAATTGCTCGAAGCCGAGGGCGTCGCGGTGGTGTTCGGCTCGGCCTTCGGCCTCGGCCCCAACTTCCGCATCTCCTACGCCACCTCGGAGACGCTTCTGGAGGAAGCCTGCACGCGCATCCAGCGCTTTACGGCTTCGCTGACCTGAGCGGCGCACTTTGAACGCAGAACCCGGCTTCACTGCCGGGTTTTCAATGGGCCGTCAGCCTCACGCCTCGTGCTTGGTCTCTTTGGCCGAGCGCGCCTCGGCCGGCGCCAGCACGGCAACCAGCAGTGCGGCGGTGAGGAACGCGCCGATCGCCGCCGTCAGCATGGCGGCATGGAAGCCGCCAGCATAGGCGGCAGCATAGAGTTCATGCACGCCGCTTTCGCCCATCGCCGCATCGGTTGCGAAATCATGCCGCGAAATTGCAGCACGAGCGACCGCTTCCGCGTTGGCGACACCGGCATCGCCGAGATACCCGGTCAAAAGGTTGGTTGCCCGCATGCTCATCAAGGCGCCGAGCAAGGCGATGCCGATGGCAAGACCGCTCTGGCGGGTGGCATTGATGACCGCCGACACCATGCCCGAGCGTTCGCGCGGCGCATAGGACATGGCGGCAGCGCTGCCGGGCGGGATTGCAAGCGCATTGCCGAGGCCGCCGATGGCGAACAGAAGGCACAGCATCGCGTAGGACGTCGAAGGACCGGCCCAGCACATGCCGAGCATGGACAGGCCGATAGCAACATAGCCGATGCTCATCAGCGCGGAGTGACCATAGCGCGCGCTCAGCCTGCCGATCCACGGCGACACCACGATCTGGACGATGAAGGCCGGCGCCATGCGCAGGCCGGTCTGCGTCGGCGACCAGCCCTGCACCTGCTGCAGGAACATCGAGAAGAAGAAGACGCTGGAATAGGAGGTGAAGCCGAGCGCGAACGAAGCGACATTGGCGACGGCAAAGCGGACGTCACGGAACAGGCCAAGCGGCAGCATCGGCCGTGCCGTGCGCGCCTCGAAGCCGAGGAAAGCACCCAGGCCGACGACACCTGCGATGAGCGCCGTGACCGTCCTTGGCTCGCCCCAACCATTCTCGCCGGCCGAGATCAGGCCAAAGGTCAGCGCCCCCAGCCACAGGATGCTGAGAGCCAGGCCGACGAGATCGAGATGGGCATGTTCGGGATGCGCCGTCTCGTTGATCGAAGCAGCACCGAGCGCGATCGTGATCAGACCAAGCGGCAGGTTGATAAGGAAGATGCTTTGCCAGCCGACGGTCTCGACCAGGATGCCACCGAGGACGGGACCAACGAGCAGAGAGGTGGCGGCGAACGACGCCCAGCCGCCAATGACGCCGGCGCGCTGGCGCGCATCGGGAAAGGCTTGCGTCAGGATCGACAGCGCGCCTGGAATGAGCAGCGAGCCGGCGATGCCCTGTACGACCCGGCCGGCCAGCAGCACCGGCAAATTGGGCGCGACGGCGCAGATCAGCGAGCCGGCCACGAAGATGCCGACGCCGGCCAGCCATGAGCGCTTGCGGCCATAGCGGTCGCCGATCAGGCCGGACGACAGCATGAAGGCCGACAGGCACAGCGTGTAGGCGTCGACCACCCATTGCAGGCCGCCGAAATCGGTTTGCAACGCCTGCTGGATGGTCGGCAGCGCGACATTGACGATGCTGACGTCGAGCAGAGCCACGAACGAACCAAGATAGACAGCGGCGACCAGGGGCAAACGGTGCTTTGACATGGCTATGTCCGGACGTGAGTTTCGCAAATTACTGGCCGACGGTCAGTTGAACGGGCGGCATGGCGCTGTCGATCCGGCGACTGAGTATGGCCTGCGCCATGGTACGGGACTCGCCGCGAGTCGCCCTCTTCTGAAAATGTTGCGGCTGGAATAGAAGCCGGGTTCCTGCGGACTGAGCATTCAGCCGTCATATTGTTCCGATGTCACCGCTTCCAGCCAGTCGGCATGGACATCGTCGAGCGCCTCCTGCATGGCGATATGCGTCATCGCCGATTTCGGCGCCGCGCCATGCCAGTGTTTTTCGCCAGGCGCGAACGAGATGACGTCGCCCGCCCTGATCTGCTGGATCGGGCCGCCCCACGTCTGGGCAAGCCCGGCGCCCACCGTCACGTAGAGCGTCTGGCCAAGCGGATGCGTATGCCAGTGGGTGCGCGCGCCCGGCTCGAAGCTGACCAGCGTGGCTCGCAGCCGCGCCGGCGCCTCTTTCTCGATGATCGGCGTCTGCAGCACCCGGCCGGTGAAGTATTTTTCCGGCGCGATGACGGTCGGCACGCTGCCGCAGGCAATGATCTTCATGGGTCGATGGTCCTTCAAAACAGCGGGCGACGGGTCGCCAGCTTCAGTTTCCGCCGATATCGGCCGACGTGCAACAGCTTCCGGCTGCCAGCCCCCTATATGGCCAGCACGGGTCCACGGCCGAGCAAAGGATTTCTATTTTCCTTGCCCTGCCGGCAAACAAGTGGGACGATGGCTTTGGGCAGGTGGACTTGAAAAGAACCCCGCCCGCGACGGTCGAACAGGCCGGCCGCCGCTCAGGACCGATTGACCACGCCTGAACCATGCATGCCAGTCGGTCCTACGGGAAACGCCTGAGTGGAGGTCAGTCATGGGTACTCGCGCCGGAGGACGACGCACGGGACCGAAATGCATTGCCATAGTCGGTCCCTTCGCAAGCGGTAAGACGACACTTCTCGAAGCCATATTGGCCCGTACGGGCTCAATTCCCCGACAAAATCCCGTTTCATCAGGCAACACCGTTTCAGATCATTCGCCCGAGGCGCGCGCCCACGCCATGAGCGTCGAGGCGACGATCGCCACCACCGAATTCATGGGCGAGCAGATCACCTTCGTCGACTGTCCCGGCTCCATCGAATTCTCTTTCGAAGCCGAACCGGTGCTGGCCGCCTGCGACCTCGCGGTGGTCGTGGCCGAGGCCGATGAAAAGAAGATCCCTGCCCTGCAACTGATCATGCGCAAGCTCGACGATCTCGGCGTGCCGCGCATCCTGTTTCTCAACAAGGTCGACAAGGCAATCACCGGCGTGCGCGACACGCTGAAGATGCTGCAGCCGGCCAGTGCCGTGCCATTGCTGCTGCGCCAGATTCCGCTGCGCAAGGACGGCGTCGTCATTGGTTCGATCGACCTGGCGCTGGAGCGCGCCTACATCTATCGCGAATATGCCGAAAGCGAGGTGGCGCAGATTCCCGGCGACGAGAAGGCGCGCGAGCTCGAAGCGCGTTTCTCGATGCTGGAGACGCTGGCCGACCATGATGACCAGTTGATGGAACAGCTGCTCGAGGAGATCGAACCGCCCAAGGACGCGATCTTCGACGATCTCGCCGCCGACCTGCGCGACGGCGCGGTGACCCCGGTGCTGATCGGCACCGCCGAGAAAGGCAACGGCGTGCTGCGTCTCCTGAAGGCGATCCGCCACGACGCGCCTGACATCGAGGCGACCCGCAAGCGGCTCGGTGCACCCGACGGCGCGGCTACCCTGGTCCAGGTGATGAAGACCATCCACACCTCGCATGGCGGCAAGCTGTCGGTGTCGCGCATCCTCTCCGGCCAGGTCGTCGACGGTTCCGAACTCTGGCTGCCCGGCGGCGACACGGCCAAGGTTTCCGGCATCTACCGGATGCTCGGCAAGGACCATTCCAAGCTCTCCATCGCCAAGGCCGGCGATACGGTCGCGCTGGGCAAGCTGGACGAGGTCAAGACCGGCCAGACGCTGAGTTCGGCCAAGGGCGGCATCAAGCCGCTCGTCCAGTTCGAGCCGCCGCAGCCGGTCTTCGCCTTCGCGCTCCGTCCCAAGGAGCGCAAGGACGAAGTGAAAATGTCGGCTGCCATCCAGCGGCTGGCCGAGGAGGACCCCTCGCTCAGCCTGCGCCACAACCAGGACTCGGCTGAAACCGTGCTGTCGGGCCATGGCGAGATGCATCTGCGCGTGGTGCGCGAGCGGCTGGAAGGCAAGAACCAGATACCGGTCGAAGGCCATCCGCCGGCGGTGCCCTATCGCGAGACGATCCGCAAATCGGCGCAACAGCGCGGCCGTCACAAGAAACAGTCCGGCGGACATGGCCAGTTCGGTGACGTGGTGATCGAGATCAAGCCGCTGCCGCGCGGCTCCGGCTTCCAGTTCACCGACACCATCACCGGCGGCGTCGTGCCCAAGACCTACATCCAGTCGGTCGAGACCGGGGTCCGCGACTATCTGAAATCCGGGCCGCTGGGCTTTCCGGTCGTGGATGTCGCAGTCAACCTGTCGGACGGCTCCTACCATGCGGTCGATTCCTCCGACATGGCCTTCCAGATGGCGGCCAGGCTGGCAATGAAGGAAGGCATGGCCGCGTGCTTGCCGGTGCTCCTGGAG
>NZ_RZPB01000371.1:0-5975 GCF_003998535.1 Mesorhizobium sp. M7A.F.Ca.AU.002.02.1.1
CGCCTGGACGGGCACCAAGCTGTTCGGGGCCAATGCCGGTCTCGCCGCCGGCCTGATGATGGCGGCGATCTTCGCCACCGCCTTCGAGGGCCGTGACGCCAAGACCGACGCCATGCTGCTGGCCTGCTGCGTGGCGGCGCAAGGCGCGCTCGCCCAGATCTATCTGGCAGCGCGCCGCAACGAACCGGTAGCCGCCCATCTGCCGTGGATTTTCTGGGCCGCTCAAGGCCTTGGAATTCTTATCAAGGGGCCGGTGGCTCCGCTGTTGTCGTTGCTCACGGTCGCCGCCCTGTTTGCCTTCGAGCGCGACTGGCGCTGGCTCCTGAAGCTGAAGCTCGTGCGCGGTGTCGCTCTGGTGGCGCTCATCGTGTTGCCCTGGGTTGCCCTCATCACCTGGAAGAGCGGCGGCACCTTTCTCAGCGATGCCGTCGGCAAGGACATGATGGCCAAGGTCGCCTCGGGCGAGGAATCGCACGGCCTGCCGCCCGGTTTCTACATGCTGACCTATTCCTTGTTCATGTGGCCGTTCGGCCTGATCGCGGTCGGCGCCGGGCTCCAGGCCCTCAACCGTCTGCGCGACGATCCCCGGCTGCGTTTCTGCCTCGCCTGGTATATTCCGTTCTGGCTGGTGTTCGAGCTGATCCCGACCAAGCTGCCGCACTATGTCCTGCCGGCCTATCCCGGCATGGCGCTGCTGATTGGCTGGCTGCTGACATTGTCGCCGCAGGAGGCCAATGCGCCGCTCAGGCGCTGGCAGGACTGGTTGTGGTGGTCGACCGCATTCGGTCTTGTCGTGGTCAGCCTTGGCCTGGCGGCGGTCTGCGTCGGAGCGCCGATCTATCTCACCGGCTCCTTTTCCTGGTGGAGCATCCCGGCCGCCGCGGCGGCGCTGGCGGCAGGGTATTTCGCTTTTTCGCGACAGCTGCAAGTGCCGCTCTCCCGCATCGGCGCCATCGCGGTTTGCGCCGGCATTACCTATGGGCTGTTGTTCGGCGTCATCGCGCCTTCGCTGAAGCCGATCTGGCTGAGCCCGGCGATCGAGGCGGCAGTCCAGGCCAACAGGCCTTGCGACACCACGGTGCTCGCCTCAGCGGAATATCACGAGCCGAGCCTGGTGTTCCTGGTCGGCACCAAGACCGTCCTGACCGATGTCGATGGCGTCGCCAAGCATCTGCTCGGCGATCCGGCCTGCGCGCTGGCGCTGGCACAAATCGGCGACGAGCAGAAGCTGAATGGCCTGTTGGAGGCGCAAGGCAAGTCGGCGAGCCGCGTTGCCGAGGTCGATGGCCTCAACTATTCGTCGGGAGACAAACTGTCGCTCGGCCTCTATCGTGTAAGCCAGTGACGGCTCGCCGATGCCCATGACGGCAACAATGGGGCCGAATTTCCTATGCTGGTGAAATCACGCCCGCCCGTTTCGAGCCTGCTCCTTGGCATAGGGCGCCGGTCGCTCGACAACTTTCGCGATACGATGCAGATCGCCAAAAGCCGCCTTGCCACCCGGCCGGCCAGATACCCGAATATTTTGTGGTCGGTCTGGGTGCTGGTCTGGGTCTTGCTGACGGCGTCGGCGTTTGTTCGTCTCGACACTCCGGCCGGAATGCTTCACGGCAAGTGGTCGGCGGGATTTGCCCGGACTGCCGACTTTTTCACCCAGTTCGGCCTGGGAGGCTGGTATATCATTCCCTCAGTGCTTCTGCTTGTCGCCGCGAACCTGACGGATTGGCGAAGCCTGTCGCGGCGCTCGCTGATGCTCCTCTACAACTGGACCTGCCTGGCTTTTCTGGTGCTGTGCGCCACCGGCCTGTCGGGGATCGCCGTCAATGTGCTGAAATATGCCATTGGCCGGGCTCGCCCGCTCTATTACGAGGACTTTGGCGTGCTGACCCTGCACCCCTTCGCTTTCGATGCGCGCTTCGCCGGCTTTCCGTCCGGCCATGGTACGACAATGGGCGCGGTGTTCGGGGTCGCTTTGCTGTTGTTTCCGCGGCGCTGGTACATCGCCCTGGCGATCACCGCCTGCATCGCCTCGACCCGTATCTTCGTTGGCGCGCACTATCCCAGCGACACCGTCGCCGGCTTCGGCCTTGGCTGCGGTTTCGCGCTTGCCTGCGGGCTGGTCTTTGCCCGGCTCGGCTTCATCTTCCGGCCGATGCCTTCGGGCTTGCCGGTCCGCAAGAAGACGTTTTGGCTGATTGGGCCGAGAAGGAATTTGACGGGCCGATGATGCCATGGGTAGGAAAGTCGTTGCGATAACCGGACGGCAAGGCGGGACAATGGTACGACGATCGCGAATGGTGGTAGGAGCGCTGCTGGCGGCATTTGTTGCTGGCGGAGAGATGGCGAACGCCTCGCCCTTCGTTGACACGAAGGAGGGGCAAGTCCAGGTCGACCATATGACCCTGCAGGAATTGCAGGCGGCTGCGCTAACGGGGTCGGCCGACGCGCAGAACCGGCTTGGCGTCGTTTTTCTGCTGGGACTCGGAGTTAAAGCGGATTTCGTCAAGGCTTTCGAATGGTTCCAAAAAGCGGCCGAGAAAGGGCACCCCGACGCGGAGACTTGGTTGGGCAATCTTTATGGAACCGGTCGAGGAGTAACACTCGATCGGCAGAAATCTCTGTTTTGGACAAGGAAGGCCGCAGAGCGCGGTTACAGCCGCGCAGAATATAATTTGGGAGTGAATTTCCTAGAGGGGACACTCACCGCCACGAACTACACCGAAGCCATCGCGTGGTTCAGGCGGGCTGCGGAACATGGCGACGTGTTGGCCAATCACAATCTTGGCCTATTGCTTTTGACAGGACGCGGAACTCCCAGTTCACCGCCAAATCTGAGAATTGAAGTCGACAAGGTACAGGCGCTGAAGTCGATTGCGTTCTCCGCCGAGAGTGGATTTGCGGACTCTCAAGCGGCTCTTGCTGCCATGTATTTCGAGGGGAACGGCGTAACGCAGAGCTATTCTGAAGCGGCCAGATGGTACCTATTGGCCGCGGAGCAGGGCTCAGCGTATGCACAAACGATGCTGTCCGCCATGTACCTTACTGGGCATGGTGTAACCGCCAACCAAGACACTGCCGTGAAATGGCTGAAGAAAGCGGCAGCAAACGGGAATGCTGCGGCTCAGGAACAGTTGGGCCAGAGTTATGGCGGCGGATTCTACGGACTGCCGCAGGATTTCATGCAAGCGATCGAGTGGACGACAAAGGCGGCGGACCAAGGAAACGCGGAAGCACAAAACACTCTTGGAGTAGCCTATCTTAAAGGTCTTGGAGTGCCGTCCGAGCGAGAGGTGGCTCATGATTGGTTTAAAAGGGCCGCCGCACAAGGTAATGCTCATGCAATTTACAACATAGACAAATATTTTAATAAAGATAAGGTTTTTACAGGGCAATGACCCGATTTCTATTTGGCCGGGCTGGGCTTCACCAAGGCTCGGCTTCATCAGTGCTCATTGGCGCGCCTTAATTTCCTTCGCGAACGGTGATGGGCCGGACCGACAGACCTCAAAAGACCGTAGTGTCTGCTTATTGATCGTCCCAGCGCGAACCATGTCACTGACCGCGCTATGGTCCTCAAAGGCGTCGCTCTGAAATTCCCGCTTGGTCGTCATGACCAACCTCCAAGCTACATTCCGCCAATTCAGCTAGACGCCGTCCAGGCCGCCATAGGATCTGACCAATCCGGCCATGTCGGGCGACCGGTGGTCCTCGTGTTCGAGCCCTTGCGCAACGCCGACGCGATCGGCGACCGGCCGGTTCTGGCTGACCTTCCACTTGCCGTGGATTTCGCTGATCTCGATTTCCAGCCCGATAATGCCCTTGATCTGCGACTGGATGAAGGGCTCCGGCGCATCGGTCACCGCCCAGGGCGCGGCGCGGGCGCCTTCCTGGGAGACGGTCAGATCGGCGATCTGCTGCGCCAGCCAGTCCTGATCATCCATCACCTTGACGGTGCCGCGAACCTGCACGATGGCATAATTCCAGGTCGGCACCACCTTGCCGGTCTCGCGCTTGGTCTCGTACCAGGACGGCGTCACATAGGCATCGCTGCCCTGGAAGACGATCAGTACGGTTGACGCCGGATTGTCGGCCAACAGGCGCCATTGCGGGTTGGCCCGCGCCAGATGGGCGCGCAGCCTGCCGTTCGGCCCGATTTCCGCGTCGAGCAGGAACGGGATGGCGTTGGCGACCGGCCCATCGGGTCCGTTGGAAATCAACAGGCCCAGCGGATGCGTCCGGATCAGCCCGTGCAGGATTTCCGGCCGCGTTTCCCTGAAATGAGGAGGTTCGTACATCGCCGTCCCTGCTTTCTTTGCTTATCTCAGCCGCTTCGGCCGCGGATCCGACAATTCGCCGGCCAGCCGGCGGTCGAGATAGTCGGCGCATTCCTCGAGCAGCAGGTCGGCATCGTTGGAGAAGAAATGGTTGGCGCCGGGCAACGTCTTTTGGGTGATGGTGATGCCCTTCTGCGTGTGCAGCTTGTCGACCAGGCCCTGCACATCCTTCGGCGGCGCCACCTTGTCGGCATCGCCATGGATGATCAGGCCCGATGACGGGCAGGGCGCCAGGAACGAGAAATCATAGGTGTTGGGCTGCGGCGCGATCGAGATGAAGCCTTCGATCTCGGGCCGGCGCATCAGAAGCTGCATGCCGATCCAGGATCCGAACGAGTAGCCGGCGACCCAGCAGCTCTTGGAATCGGGATGCAGCGACTGCACCCAATCCAGCGCCGCGGCAGCGTCCGACAACTCGCCGGTGCCGTGGTCGAATTCGCCCTGACTGCGGCCGATGCCGCGGAAATTGAAGCGAAGCGTGGTGAAGTCCCGCTTCTGGAACATGTAGAAGAGGTCGTAGACGATCTTGTTGTTCATCGTGCCGCCGAATTGCGGGTGCGGGTGCAGGACGATGGCAATCGGCGCGCTCTTTTCCTTGGAAGGCTGGTAGCGACCCTCCAGGCGGCCGGCAGGACCGGTGAAAATGACCTCAGGCATAAAATACTCCACTAGGTAATACGAATGCGCGGTGCCTGGAACGTTTCCTCTGGCCTTGACGCAGGGCGAGCGTCTTCTTAGAAGCTAGTTTAGAATTGTTCAAAACTGAGTGGCAAGACATCGAGCCCGGCCACCCGCGCCGCAAGCCGCGTAAATAGGACGGCTCGCCTTGGAATTTCAAGGAAATAACGCCATACGACGGCGGAATGGCTTCTGACGGGACTTGACGGACGAAAATGGCCGCAAAACGCGCCTATCTCGACTACAATGCCAGTGCGCCGCTGCTTGCCGCGGCCCGCGAAGCTATGGTCGCGGCGCTCGATGTCGCCGCCAATCCGTCATCGGTTCACGCCGAGGGGCGGGCGGCCCGCCGTCTGATCGAGACCGCAAGGCGTGACGTGGCGGCGCTCGTCAACGCCAAGCCCGAGCACGTCGTGTTCACCTCCGGTGCCACGGAAGCAGCCTCGACGCTGCTGTCACCCGACTGGCAGATGGGGCGCGGCACGGTGCGCATGAGCCGGCTTTACGTGTCGGAGGCCGATCATCCCTGCCTGTTGAACGGCGGACATTTCCCGGCAGTGCAGGTAAACCGGATCGGCGTCGACGCCAACGGTATCGCCGATCTCGACGCTTTGGCGGCAGCGCTCAGTGGTCATGACAAGAGCGAAGGCCTGCCGCTGGTTGCCATCCACGCCGCCAACAACGAGACCGGCGTCATCCAGCCGATCGATCGCATCGCCGGGATCGTCAAGGCGGCGGGCGGCATCCTCATGGTCGACGCCGTGCAGGCCGCCGGGCGTGTTTCGATCGATCTATCAGCGGGTTACGCCGATTATCTGATTCTGTCCTCGCACAAGATCGGTGGTCCCAAGGGCGTCGGCGCCATCGTCGCGGCTTCGGATCTGATGATGCCGAAGCCGTTGATCAATGGCGGCGGTCAGGAAAAGGGCCATCGCGGCGGGACTGAAAACCTCGCTGCCATTG
>NZ_RZPB01000372.1:0-5952 GCF_003998535.1 Mesorhizobium sp. M7A.F.Ca.AU.002.02.1.1
GAGTAGGGGAGTAGGGGAGTAGGGGAGTAGGCAGGACACTCGAGGCAATTCACATACTGCCTTACTGCCCCGATTCCTTATCGCCCTACATCTTGTCGATCACCGACTGCACGCCCTCGGTCGGGGCGTCGACGGACGATCCGGCTACCATGATGGCGGCGACGATCGCTTCGGGGTCGTCGACGACCAGCGGCTTGACCCGCTGCGCGGTGTGGATGAAGCCTTCGGCGGCCATGTGATCGAGCAGCGCCAGCATCGGATCCCAAAATCCTTTGACATTGGCGAAGACGATCGGCTTGCGATGATGGCCAAGTTGTCCCCAGGTCATGATCTCGACGATCTCCTCGACCGTGCCGATGCCGCCCGGCAGTGCCACAAAGGCGTCGGATTTCTCGAACATCTTGTGCTTGCGCTCGTGCATGTTGTCGGTGATCAAGAGTTCATCGAGCCGGTCAAGCGCTGTTTCGCTCGCCTCCTTGTTGATCAGGAAGCGCGGAATGATGCCCGTCACCTTGCCGCCGGCCTTGAGCGCGCCTTCGGCGACAGCGCCCATGATGCCTTTGGTGCCGCCGCCATAGACCAGCCGCAATCCCGCTTTGGCAATTGAGCGCCCGAGCAGGTGTCCGGCCTTGATATAGATTTCATCGCGGCCCGGAGACGAGCCGCAATAGACGCAGACGGATCGAATCGTGTTCATGTCGATGATTGGTGATTGGGTCTGAAAGCGCGGTCAAGCCCCAAGGGTTAACGGCCTGGGCTTTTTCTTGTCGGTATTGCTAAAACAGGCTAGACCGGCGTTAGGTGGCTAAGGGGTAGGGAAATATGGCAATTAATCCACTGAAGGCGTTCCTGTTCGCGGCGGGTGGGACCGTTGCGGCCGCGGGAACCGCCTATGTAGCGGGCGCACTCGACCCGTATCTCAATCCCACGCCGCCGGCGCAAGTGGCGGCGCAGACGCCGCCCGCAGCGGCAAAATCGGCTGATCCCGGCACCGAAGCGCGGCTGCCCGCCGCTGAGGCCCCGGCGGCTCCCGCCGCAGTGCCCCAGGCAACGGCACCGGCCGCACCGGCCGCGGACGCGCCGGCTGCGGCCGGTCCGGTCGCACCGTCTTTCGACGTCGTGCGCGTTGAAAGCAATGGCTCGATTGTCGTCGCCGGCAATGCGGCGCCCAACGCCAAGGTCGAAATCCTCAATGGCTCGACGGTGCTTGGCTCGACGGTCGCTGGTCCCGATGGCGCCTTCGTTATCATTCTCGATGATCCGCTGAAGCCCGGCGATTATACGATCGCGCTGCGCGCGACCACCGGTGACGTCGTAACGCCCTCGGTGCAGACCGCCGTCGTTTCGGTTCCCAAGGATGCGGCCGGCCAGGTGCTGGCCATGGTCGAGGAGCCGGGCAAGCCGGCCGAATTGCTGACCGTTCCCGCACCCGAGACAAAGCCGGCTGCTCCGGCCGCCGCGCCGGCTGCTCCCACAGCCGAAGCCCCCGCAACCGCTCCGGCGCCAGCCGCCCCAGCGCCAGCCGTGGTCGACGCAACACCGGCTCCTGCAGCGCCGGCGACGCCGCCCGCTGCAGGCGTGACCGAGCCCAAGATCGTCGTCGAGGCGGTCGAGATCGACGGCAGCAAGATCTTTGTCGCCGGCCTCGCCGATGCCGGCCGCAAGGTGCGCGCCTATGCCAACGACATCCTGCTCGGTGACGCGCAAACTTCGACGGACGGTCATTTCCTGGTCGAGGCGACGCGCGACGTTCCGGTCGGCAGCTACACAATCCATGTCGACGGCCTCGATGCCGACGGTGTGACAGTTGTGGCCCGCGCGGCCGTACCGTTCGAGCGTGAGCCCGGCGAAGCGATCGCCGCCGTGGCACCCTCGGCGCCGAAGCCCGTTCAGCCCAAGCCGGCCGCACCTACCGCCGCCGAGGCACCGGCCGCGGCCACGACGCCTGCTCCCGCCACCGAGGCTCCGGCCGTTATGGCGGAGGCGACGCCGCCAAGCGATGTGCCCGAGACGGTGGCGCCCAAGCTTGAACATGCCGACGGCGCCGTCATCATCCGCCGCAACGACACGCTGTGGCGGATCTCGCGGCGCGTCTATGGCCACGGCGTACGCTTCTCGACCATCTACCTCGCCAACCAGGACCAGATCAGTGATCCCGACCGCATCTGGCCGGGCCAGGTGTTCAAGGTCCCGGAAAAGTCGAAGGAAGGCGAAGCCGCCGACCTCAAGGCCATGGGCGAGCAGGCAACGACAGCGCCCGCCAAGACGGAGTAGGGTTTGAGCGCCGACGGTTGAGCGCAATCTCCCCCTTGTGGGAGATGCCCGGCAGGGCAGAGGAGGGCGCTGTCTCGCCAGCCTGTCGGCCAAATCCGGTCGAGCTACCTTACGGCTGCTCGTAATGCTTTGATCGTGGAAAGTCGCGATCCTTCGCGCCCCTCTCTGTCCTGCCGGACATCTCTCCCACGAGGGGGAGATTGGCGGTTCCGGCGCTCTGCCCATAGGGTTAGCTTGCCCCGTGCCCGTTCATCGTCTATCGCCGATGAACGATGGCAGAATCCCTGATGGAAACAAACGCATCATGCGGCGGTCCGGACAGCCGTGCGGTCGCCGCCCGACTTGCAGCGCTTTCCCATCCGGCGCGGATCGAAATCCTGAAACACCTATCGACGAGCAGTTCCTGCTGCTGCCGCGAGGTCGTCGACCGCTTAGATCTGGCGCAGTCCACCGTGTCACAACATCTGAAAATACTGGTCGAAGCCGGGCTGGTTCGCTTCGAGCCCGATCGCCAGCGCTCGCGCTATGCGATCGACCATGCCGCGCTCGCCGATGTCTCCGCATCGGTGGCCGCTCTCGTCAATTCCTGCTGCTCCGGCCGCTGAAATAAGAAGAAGGCACAAGAAATGGCCGAAAAAACCGTCTCCGACTCCTCGACTTTCAAGACGCTGCTCAATTTGTGGCCTTACATGTGGCCAGCGGATCGCGCCGATCTGAGAGCCCGGGTCACATGGGCGACGCTGTTGCTGGTCGTCGCCAAGCTGACGCTGGTCGCCGGTCCCTATTTCTTCAAATGGGCGACCGACGCGCTGGCCGGCGACGCCAAATCGGCGCCGCCGCTGCCGAGCTTCCTGCTGGCGCCCGTCATGCTGGTCGTCGCCTACAATGTCGTGCGCCTGGTGCAGCTTGGCTTCAATCAGTTGCGCGACGCGCTGTTTGCCCGCGTCGGCCAATATGCCGTGCGCCAGCTCGCCTTCCGTACTTTCGTTCACATGCACCAACTGTCGCTGCGCTTCCATCTCGAGCGCCGCACCGGCGGCCTGTCGCGCATCATCGAGCGCGGCACCAAGGGCATCGAGACGATCGTGCGCTTCATCATGCTCAACACGGCGCCGACCATCCTCGAATTCGCGCTGACCACGGGCATCTTCGCCTACACCTATGGCTGGAAATATGTGGTCGTCGTCGCGGTCACCGTCTGGGTCTATGTCTGGTTCACGGTCCGCGCCAGCGACTGGCGCATCTCGATCCGCCGCGACATGAACGACAGCGATACCGACGCCAACACCAAGGCAATCGACTCGCTGCTCAACTACGAGACGGTGAAATATTTCAACAATGAGGGCATGGAAGCCGAGCGCTTCGACCGCTCCATGGCACGCTACGAGGTCGCCGCGACGCGCATCTGGACCTCGCTTGGCTGGTTGAATTTCGGGCAGGGCATCATCTTCGGCCTGGGCACCGTCATCGTCATGTGCATGTCGGCGCTCGAAGTGCAGGCCGGCACGCAGACGGTCGGTGACTTCGTCTTCATCAACGCCATGCTGATGCAGCTGTCGGTGCCGCTCAATTTCATCGGCTTCATCTACCGCGAAATCCGCCAGGGGCTCACCGATATCGAGCAGATGTTCGATCTGCTGGATGTGCCGCAGGAGATCGTCGACAAGCCGGATGCCAGGCCAATCGCGGTCAGCGCCGGCAAGGTCGAGTTCCGCGACGTGCACTTCTCCTATGACCCGAACCGGAAGATCCTGAAGGGCATCAGCTTCGAGGTGCCGGCCGGCAAGACCGTCGCCATTGTCGGGCCTTCGGGTGCCGGCAAGTCGACCATCTCGCGGCTTCTGTTCCGCTTCTACGACGTGCAGGGCGGCCAGGTGCTGATCGATGGCCAGGATATCAGGGACGTGACGCAGGAGAGCCTGCGCGGGGCGATCGGCATGGTGCCGCAGGACACCGTGCTGTTCAACGACACCATCGCCTACAACATCCGCTATGGCCGCATCGGTGCCAGCGAGGAGGATATGCGCAAGGCGGCCGAACTCGCTCAGATCGGCCCGTTCATCGAGCGATTGCCTGACGGCTACAAGTCGATGGTCGGCGAACGCGGGCTAAAACTTTCGGGCGGCGAGAAGCAGCGCGTGGCAATCGCCCGCACCATTTTGAAGGCGCCGCCGATCCTGATGCTCGACGAAGCGACCTCGGCGCTCGACAGCCACACCGAACAGGAGATCCAGGCCGCGCTCGATCTGGTCAGCCGTGGCCGCACCACCATCGTCATCGCTCACCGCCTGTCGACGGTGATCACGGCCGATGAGATCATCGTGCTGCAGGACGGCCAGATCGCCGAGCGCGGCACCCATGCCGAGCTGATGCGCAAGCATGGCCTCTACGCCTCGATGTGGGACCGCCAGCGCGAGGCGACCGAGGCCGAAGAGCGGCTGCGCTTGGCTCGCGAAGGCGACGAACTTGGTGTCATCGTCCGCCGGCGCACGTCGGAGGTGAATTGAAGGTTCGGCGTGTGATCTGATTTTTGCACTTGATCTCAACTTAAGTTGAGATTGTAGGCCGTTCCTGGAGCCCAAAAAACACCATGATCCAGGAACGGAGCAATCGAAATGAGCAAGATAAATCAGACTGTTAACGGCGGCAGCGTGTTCAGGGTGGACAAATTCGTCGTCCCGGCCGGCGCCCGCGAGGAGATACTCGCCAAGGTCAGGACAACGCATGAATTGCTGCGCCTGCAGCATGGCTTCGTGCAGGATTTCCTGCTCGAGCAATTCTCCGGGCCGGGCGAATTCAACCTCGTCACCATCGTCGAATGGGAAAGCCAGGCGGCCGTCGACAATGTCGTGCCGATCGTCAAGGCCGCGCACGAGCGCATCGCCTTCAACCCGCAGGAGACGATCGCCCGGCTCGGCGTTCGCGCCGACATCGCCAACTATCAGAGGGTTCCCGGGCTGTAGCAAGGCTGTTACGGCCAGCCGATGCCAGGTGCCGGCGCTTCGACGCTGAACACCTGGCCGGTGCGGGCGTCGCTGACCATATGCTCGAAGCCGCGCCATTCGGCGGCGAGAATGAACAGCGTTTTCCTGTCGGTGCCGCCCAGCATGCAGGCAAAGCAGCCGCGATCGACGGTCACTGTCTGCAGCACCTCGCCGCCTTCACGCACCCGCACGCAACGCTTGTTGGGAACATCCGCATACCAGGCCGCCCCTTCGGCATCGAGGCAGATGCCGTCGGGATAGCCGTCGAGGTCGGCCCAGACCCTTCGGTTGGCAAGGCTGCCGTCGGCGGCAATGTCGAAGGCGGTCAGCCGATTGGCATGGGATTCCGCGACAATCAGCGTCTTGTTGTCCGGGCTCACTGCCATGCCGTTGGCAAAGGCGATATTTTCCGCCACCTGCCGGACCGCGCCGTCCGGCGTGATCAACACGATGGTGCCGGGGCTGAAATGCTCGCCAGAAGCCGGCGCCGGTCCGCCGCCATTGACATAGGTGTTGCCGCGCCCGTCGACGACGATCTCGTTCCAAGGGCTTTTCGACAGGTCACGCAAATCGGCGCGAGTGACGAGGCTCCCGTCGGCCTCCTGTCGTAGCAGCAGCCCTTCGCGGCCGGAGATGACGAGCAGGCGGCCATCCGGCAGCCAGTCAATGGAGTAGGGCAGGACAGCCGGTACGG
>NZ_RZPB01000373.1:0-5950 GCF_003998535.1 Mesorhizobium sp. M7A.F.Ca.AU.002.02.1.1
GGTAGTAGATCGACACGCCGAGCAAGGCGAGGCCAGCAACCAGCATGCCGGTGATGGCGCCCGATTTGAACGCGATGTCGAGGCCGGCAGCGAGACTGTTCGATGCGGCCTGCGCCGTGCGAACGTTGGCGCGAACGGAGACATGCATGCCGATGAAGCCGGCGGCGCCTGAAAGCACCGCTCCGATCAGGAAGCCGATCGCGGCGGTGATGGACAGCAACCACCAGGCGAGCACGAGGACGACGACGCCAACGATGGCGATGGTGGTGTACTGACGCGCCAGATAGGCTTGTGCGCCCTCGCGGATAGCCGCGGAGATTTCCTGCATGCGTGCATTGCCCTGATCGGCCGCAAGGACCGAACGTGTCGCCCAGATGGCGTAAAGGATTGAAAGCAGGCCGCAGGCGATGACGGCGGAAATAATTGTCATTGCCGGATTTTCCTCGATTGATGGCCCAAAAGAACCCCTCCCTGGGCCGTTGAGACAAAGACCGGATTCCGAGCACGGAATCCGCCTCTTCGCAGCGGTGTATGCGAAACAGGGCTGCGAACGTCAAGATATTGTTCGGTTTTTGCCCGGCTTTCGCCCAAATGGTTGGGACCAGGCGGCGGCTGCCGTCAGCACCCTGCGATTAGATCGATTGAAATTAGCCCTGACGCAGGGCGTGGCTACTCTGCCTCCCGGCCCATCCGGCGCGCCGTGTAGCGCTCTATGGCCGACAGGCCGTCATAGATCAGCACGGCAAGGGCTGCCACGATCAGGCCGCCCTGCAGGATGAAGGCGAGATTGTTGGATAACAACCCGGCGATGATCACTTCGCCCAGCGTTTTGGCTGCCACGGTCGAACCGATGGTCGCCGTGGCAAGGCTGATCACCACCGACAGCCTGATGCCGCCGAGAATGATCGGGGCGCTGAGCGGCAGCTCGACCTTGGTGAGCCTTTGCCAACCGGTCATGCCGGCGCCGCGCGCCGCCTCGACGACGTTGGCAGGTAGCGTCGTCAGGCCGGTCAGCGCGTTCTCGAAGATCGGCAGCAGGCCATAGAGAAACAGCGCGATCAGTGTCGGCTTCTCGCCGAAGCCGACGGCCGGCACGGCGAGTGCCAGCACCGCCACGGGCGGAAAGGTCTGGCCGATGTTGACCAGGCTGCGCGACAGCGGCAGGAATTCGGCGCCGGCGGGCCTGGTGACCAGGATGGCAAGCGCCACCGCAACGATGGTTGCTGCCACGGTGGCGATCAGAACCGTGCGCAAATGCAGCAATGTCAGCGTCAGCAGGCTGCCCTGGTTGTAGATCACCGGCGCATTGTTTTCGGTCAGCGGCTTCAGCAGCGGCACGAACCAGCCGGGATTGGTGACGAAGGCAACGAGCAGCATCACCAGGGCAAGTCTGAGCAGCGATGGAAGCCAGGCCTTCATGCGGGCCTCGCCGCGCGCTTCACCAGCCCGTCGACGGTGACGCGGCCAAGCGGCTTGCCATCGGCGCCTTTGACCGGCAGCGCCGGCCGGCCCGTCCACAACAATTCGGCCAGCGCGTCACGCTGGCTGGCGTCGCCGGGGATCGCCTCGCCTTCGGCGGAGCCCTTCTCCACGGCATCGCGGACCCGACCGAGCGACAGCAGCCGGAACGGCCTTTCGCTGGCGCCGACCAGGGTCTCGACGAAGGCGCTTGCCGGCTTTGCCAGGATCTCGGCGGGCTTGGCGTATTGCACCAGCTTGCCGGCATCCATGACCGCGATCTTGTCGCCCATATGCACGGCCTCTTCCATGTCGTGGGTGACCAGGATGATGGTGGTGCCGAAGCGCTTCTGGATCGCCAGCAGATCTTCCTGCGCCTTGTTGCGGATGATCGGGTCGAGGGCGCCGAACGGTTCGTCCATCAACAGCACGTTGGGCTCGGCGGCGAGCGCGCGGGCAACGCCGACGCGCTGTTGCTGGCCGCCGGACAGTTCGTGCGGATAGCGCGGCCCGAAGGCTTCGGGGTCAAGCTGATAGAGCGTCATCAGTTCGTCGACCCGGGCCTTGATGCGGTCCTTGTCCCAACCGAGCAGCACCGGCACGGTGGCAATGTTCTGCGCCACCGTGCGATGCGGGAACAGGCCGTGGCCCTGGATGGCGTAGCCGATGCTGCGGCGCAGCTCATAGCCGGGCAGCGAACGATTGTCGGCGCCGTCGAGCTTGATGATGCCCGAGGTCGGCTCGACCAGCCGGTTGATCATGCGCAGCAGCGTCGTCTTGCCGGACCCGGACGTGCCGACAATGACGGCGATGGTGCGCGGCTCGATGACCATCGACACGTCATCGACCACGGTCGTCGCGTCATAGCGCTTGGTAATGCCTTCGATCTCGATCATGCCGTTTCAACCCTGCGCCTGGTGGCGGTCATTTCGATCACCGCATCGAGGATGATGGCGGCGGCAAAGGCGAGCGCGACCGTTGGCACCGCGCCGAGCAGCACAAGGTCCATCGCCGTCTGGCCCACACCCTGGAAGACGAATACGCCGAAACCGCCGCCGCCGATCAGCGCGGCAATGGTGGCGAGGCCGATGTTCTGCACCAAGACGATGCGAATGCCGGTCAGGATCACTGGAAAGGCCAGTGGGAACTCGACGCCGAACAGGCGCTGCCTGTCGGTCATGCCCATGCCGCGCGCGGCGTCGTTGGCCGCGCGCGGCACGCCAGCGAGACCGACCACGGTGTTGGCCACCACCGGCAGCAGCGAATAAAGGAACAGCGCGACGAAGGCGGGTGCGGTGCCGATGCCGCGAATGCCGAGCGCGGCAGCCCCCGGCACATGCGTGGCCACCCAGCCGAGCGGCGCGATCAGCAGGCCGAACAGCGCGATCGAGGGAATGGTCTGGATGATGTTGAGCACGTTGAGAACCCCGGCGCGCAGACTTTCGACACGATGGCAGAGAATGCCCAGCGGCAGGCCGACGACCACTGCCGCAAGCAGCGACCCTAGCGCCAGCGTTACATGCTTGGAGCCCTCCGCCCAGAAACTGTCGGCGCGGTTGAAATATTCCTTCAGGATCGACAGATTGTCCCAGCTTCCCGAAATCAACAGCAGCCCGATCGCCAAAGCCGAGACCGCAAGCACGCCAACTCGTGCCAATGGCGACAGGTCCAGCCGTGTCAGCACATCGGCGAGCAAAAGCGTGAAGGCAAAGATCAGAATCCAGAAACCGGAGGCTGGCGAAACTCTCGCAAAGGTGTTGCCCTCCGGCGTGAGGAATGTTCCGGCGACGCCGATCAGCAGCGCGAGCGCGGCAAGCGCCACCACGCTGGCGGCAAGGCGCAGCGAAAGCGGTGTCTTGAACAGCGCGATGAGTGCTGCGGCGACGATCATGACGAGCAGCAGCGTCCCGGTGGTTGCCGGCAGCGCCTCGAGAATCGAGCGCGCCTGGCCGGGGACGATGCGGTTGGCACGGAACGTGGCAAAGGGCGCGGCAAAAGCCGCGTAGGCTGATATAGCGGCGATGACCACGCCGAGCTTGTCGAAGCGGATGTTCACGCCCTCCCCCGTCAGTCGATCCGGCGCGCCACGAAAGCGGCGCGCCGGAATCGTCCTACTTCAGGAAGCCGTTCTTCTTCAAAAAGTCCTCGGCGACGCCCTTGACCGGCTCGCCGCCGACCTGCACGCGACCATTCAGCTCCTGCAGCGTGACGAGGTCGAGCTTGGCGAAGACCGGCTTCAGCAGCGTCTCGATCTCGGGATGTTGCTTCAGCACCGCTTCGCGGATGATCGGCGCCGGCTGGTAGACCGGCTGCACGCCCTTGTCGTCGTCGAGCACGACGAGCCCGGACGGTGCGATGCCGCCATCGGTGCCGTAGACCATGGCCGCATTGGCGCCGTTGGTCTGGTTGGCGGCCGCGGCGATGGTTGCCGCGGTGTCGCCGCCTGAGAGAGTGATCAGTTGGTCCGGCTTCAGCGTGAAGCCATAGGTGGTCTGGAAGGCCGGCAGTGCAGCCGCCGAATTGACGAACTCGGCAGAAGCCGCCAGCACCACCTGACCGCCGCCCGCGACATATTTGCCGAAGTCGGTGAGCGTGGCGAGCTTGTTGGTCTCGGCGACTTCCTTGCGCAGCGCAATCGCCCAGGTGTTGTTTGCGGGCGACGGCGACAGCCAGACGATCTTGTTGGCGTCGTAGTCGAGCTTCTTGGCCGTTTCATAGGCCTTGGCGGCATCCTTCCAGACCGGGTCGTCGGCCTTCTCGAAGAAGAAGGCGGCGTTGCCGGTGTATTCGGGATAGATGTCGATCTCGCCAGCGGTGATCGCCTTGCGCACCACCGGCGTGCCGCCGAGCTGGATGCGGTCCGATGTCTTGATGTTGTTGGCGTTGAGGACGAGCTGGATGATGTTGCCGAGCACGCCGCCCTCGGTGTCGATCTTCGAAGAGACAACCACCTGGGCATTGGCGGAAGCCACCGTGATGCCGAGCGCCAATGCCGCGCCGGCCAGAAACTTGACTGAAAACATTGTGGAACCCCTAGCTATGAACCGAAACGCGATGACCGCATATGAGCATGGCTTCAACGGCCAGTCGGGGCACACGGTTTCATAACAAGGGGGATCAGCGCAATATTTTTGTTCGGAAGGCCGATTTTGAGGCGACGCTGGCGATCTGCTGCCATCTGGCGGATAATGCCATAGGGTGCGGGTGGCAAACACGGAGAGCGTGTCATGGCCATACACAAAGTCGGCTACCTCATCGGAAGTCTTGCCCGGGAATCCATCAACCGCAAGCTCGCGAAGGCGCTCGTTCAACTGGCTCCTCCGGAACTTGAAATGACGGAAATCGCCTTCAGGGATCTGCCTCTTTACAGCTACGATTATGATGCGGATTTCCCGCCGGTCGCCCGGGATTTCAAAAAGGCGATCGCGTCCGTTCAGGCCGTCCTGTTCGTTACCCCGGAGTACAACCGCTCGATCCCTGGCGGATTAAAGAACGCGATCGACTGGGCGAGCCGCCCCTATGGAAAGAATTCATTCGCGCGCAAACCGTCCGCCGTCATCGGAACATCGCCGGGCGCCATCGCAACCGCTGTCGCCCAACAAAGCCTGCGCAGCGTTCTGAGCTTCTGCAACTCACCCCAGATGAATGCGCCGGAAGCCTATATCCAGTTCACGCCGGGACTGATAACGGACGACGGCGAAGTGACGGTCGAATCCACCGAGGACTTCCTGCGCAACTACATGGCTGAGTTCCATATGTTCATAGCGAGGGTGCTTCAGGTGTTGCCGCCGGACGCATAGGTTTGGCGTCAAGCCGGGCGCGCGCTCGTCACCTTCAGCGCGCCCAGCGCCACGAAGCACAGGACGGTGACCGGAAAGACTATCCAGTTCAGCATCTCCCAGCCCCAGGCGTTGTAGACCATGCCCGACATCAGTGAGGCGCAGGCGACGGAGCCGAACAGGACGAAGTCGTGGAAGCCTTGCACCTTGCCCTTTTCCGACGGCCGGTAGGTGGAGGCCACCATTGCGGTCGCGCCAATGAAGCCGAAGTTCCAACCAAGGCCCAGCAGGATCAGCGACGTCCAGAACTGCCACAGCGCCAGGCCCGACAGAGCGACAATGGCGCAGCCGATGAGCAGGATCAGGCCGGTGGTCACAATGCGTTCGGCGCCGAAGCGATGGATCAGCGAGCCGGTGAAGAAGCTTGGCGCAAACATCGCCATGACGTGCCAGGAGATGCCGAGCGTCGCGTCGGTCTCCGACAGTCCGCAGCCGACCATGGCCAGCGGTGCGCCCGTCATGACGAAGCTCATCAGCGCGTAGCTGCCGACCGCACAGAAAAGCGCGGCGACGAAACGCGGCTGCGTGACGATTTCAGCCAGTGGTCTGGCGTCGCTGTCGGCGATCTCCACCTTGCCGGATGCTTTCGCCGGCAGCCGCAGGAAGGACAGGATGATGGCGCCGACGGCGGCCAGCGGCAGGATGGACACGAA
>NZ_RZPB01000374.1:0-5943 GCF_003998535.1 Mesorhizobium sp. M7A.F.Ca.AU.002.02.1.1
CATTAACGGCCGCTCACGCGGCGCCGTCGTAAAGGCACGCGTTGTCCGGCAGTTCAGGGGATCGACGCCGCTGGCCGCCCATCTCAAATATCTTGGTCGCGAGGGTGTGGCCCGCGATGGCGAAAAAGCAAAAATGTTCGGGCCGGACGAGGACGGGGCTGATCATGATGCCTTCTCAGAACGCTGCAAGGATGATCGGCACCATTTCCGTTTCATCGTCTCTCCTGATGATGCCCAAGAGTTGGGTGACCTCAAGAGTTTTGCTCGCGGCCTCATGGTCGATATGGAGCGCGACCTCGGCACCAACCTCGACTGGATCGGGATCGATCACTGGAACACCGAACACCCTCACGTCCACATTCTGGTGCGCGGCGTGGCCGATGATGGCGAGAACCTCGTCATCTCACGCGACTACATCCGCCAGGGCATGCGCGACCGAGCAAGCGACATTCTCACCCAGACGCTGGGGCCTCGGACCGACAATGACATCCGCCGAACAGTCGAACGGCAGATCGACACCGAGCGGTGGACACAGCTCGATCGCCAGCTTGTTCGCGATGCCGATCGCCTTGGTATCATCGATCTCGCGCCGCTCCGCAGCCACGAGCCCGACGAGTTCCTCACGCTTAAGATCGGGCGGCTGCGCAAGTTGGAAGGGCTTGGCCTCGCCAGCGAGATCCGTCCTGGCCAGTGGACCATTGCGGAGGAGGCTGAGACGACGTTGCATGCGCTCGGCGAGCGTGGCGACATCATCAAGCGCATGCATCGCAGCCTATCCGGCCGTGGCGCCGAGAGACGCGCGGCCGACTATGTCCTTGCAACTGAGCAGACAGCCAATCCTGTCATCGGTCGGCTGTTGGAGCGGGGGCTCGACAACGAGCTGCGGGGCTCGGCATATGCAGTCGTCGATGGTGTCGACGGACGCGTCCATCACATCCGGTTTCAAGATCTCGACGCAACCGGAGATTCCGCGCCGGGCTCGATCGTTGAACTGCGCCGCTACGAGGATGCAAAGGGCCGCGGTCGTGTCGCGCTCGCCATCCGTTCAGACTTCTCCATCGAGGAGCAGATCAGTGCCGGCGGCGCGACTTGGCTCGACCGTCAGCTTGTCGCGAGCAAACCCGCCGAAATCGGGGAGGGCGGCTTCGGCCAGGAAGTGAAACAGGCGCTTCAGGTTCGCACCGATCATCTTGTCAAGGAGGGCCTCGCACGACACGAAGGTCAGCGCGTCATCTTCGCTCATAACCTGATCGACACGCTACGCGATCGCGAGGTGAACGCACTTAGCGCTCGGCTCGCGGCCGAGACCGGACTGCCGTTCGCGAAAGCTTCTGAAGGCGACGAAGTAGCTGGCATCTATCGACAGAGGTTTTCGCTCGTCTCCGGCCGCTTCGCGATGATTGATGACGGGCTCGGCTTCGGGCTTGTGCCTTGGTCGCCGTCTGTCGAGCGGCAGCTGGGAAAGCATGTTTCCGGCCTCATCGGTGCAGGGGGCGGAGTGGATTGGACCTTTGGAAAGAAGCGAGCACTTGGATTGTGAATCCAGACGATATCGTGCATCCGTGTCCTGCA
Source organism: Mesorhizobium sp. M7A.F.Ca.AU.002.02.1.1 (assembly GCF_003998535.1). Taxonomy (NCBI): domain Bacteria; kingdom Pseudomonadati; phylum Pseudomonadota; class Alphaproteobacteria; order Hyphomicrobiales; family Phyllobacteriaceae; genus Mesorhizobium; species Mesorhizobium sp. M7A.F.Ca.AU.002.02.1.1. The sequence continues at coordinate 1,573 of NZ_RZPB01000374.1, forward strand.
GCGGAACTCCAGATCTGGTCAAACGGCATGCCGGTCGAAGTGATGATCGCCGCGCCCAAAAGCAGCCGCTCATTTAGTGCACCAAAGAATGGCTGCTGCGCCCGCGGGTGAGTTCGATCGAGTTCGCTAGGGTAAAGCGGAGGTCGCGTCCTGACGCAAGCGGTGCCGGCGAGACGGAACGCGCTTTGTGCGCGCGGCTGTCGCCGTCTTCCATTCCGCCTCGGAATAACAGCTAGTCGCACAGCGTCGCTACAGCCTATCTCGCTGAAGGCTCACTGTTCTTACAGGCAAAACGCCTCTGCGGACGCCGGGAGCGGATGATCAGTTGAGCGATGGAGACCATAGTGAACACAAATGTCCAAATCACCCCGCGAGCGGCGGGGGCTCTGGCTTTCAGCCCTGACGGAGTCCTCTTCTTTGGCGACAACAAGCTCGGAGCCGTCTTCGCCTTCAAGACGGAACGGGGCCAGGCCCCAGCCTCGCTGGATCCCTTCCTCTTCGAGTCGATTGACGAGAAGATCGCCGAGGCGCTGGGCGTGACGGTGAAGAGCTTGGTGATGAACGGGATGGCCATCCATCCCGTCACGCGGGAGCCATACCTGTCTGTCGGAGTGCGCAACGGCGATCGCCTGGAGCCCGCGGTCGTGAGCGTCTCGCTTTCCGGTGAGGTCCGCCCCTTCGATCTCTCATCGTCGAAGAGGACAGTACACAGGCTGACCGACGTTCCCGACGAGGACAAGACCTTTAAGTCGCGGGCCGGTTCTTTCCCCTATCCGCCGGCCGCGGTCTTCGACGAGAAGGCGCGCACGCCGCTCCGATCCATGACGATCGTGGATCTGAAGTTTCACAATGGCGATGTGTTCGTCGCCGGCGTCTCGAACCAGGAGTTCTCCTCCACGCTGCGGCGTATCCCCTATCCGTTCACTGGCGCCGCCAGCGAGACCCAAGTGGAAATCTACCACCTCGCTCACGGCCACTACGAGACGCGGGCGCCGATCCGGACCATGCAGTTCGCCACCATCAATGGCGAGGACACGCTCGTCGCCGCCTACGCATGCAGTCCGCTCGTCACCATTCCGGTCTCAGACTTGAAGCACGGCGCAAAGGTGAGAGGCAAGACGATCGGCGACATGGGCAACGGCCAGCCCATCAGCATGGTCGCCTTCCGGGATGGGGACGAGGACAAGCTGTTCATCACCAATCTCAGTCGCGGCCCCATGATCGTTCCGCTCTCGGGTATCCGCTCCGCTGAAGGCTACACGCCCGAGAACCGGCCGACCCAAGACAAGATGCTGGACCAACACCCTACCATGCCGGCCGGGCCGGTCGGCAAGCAGGTGCTGTTCGTCGGGTCGTCGTTGCGGGCCGACCTGTTCAGCGACCGCTTCTTCGTCTCCCTGACCCGCTACGCAGATACCGGCGATCTGACGCTCGAGACCCTGATGACCAGCCCGCTTCCCGGACGGTTAGACAAGATCTGGGTGGAGTTCGATTTCCCGGGCGCCCAGTTCCCACCGAAGCCGTCGGCGTGAACGGCGGGCGTGACTTTTGAAGGCGCCAGAGATGCGGATCCAAACTTCGCCAGACATGCCGATGCGCATCTCTCCTCAAGCCAAGGTCCTTCCCGCCAACATGCTGCGTTTCTATATACATTTTCCGAGGCCAGGAGAGGCGCACTTCGATCGTGACCAACTCTGGCTCCTGAACGACGAGGAGCAGGTTGTGCCTGACCCCTTCCTCGTCCTCTCACAGGAGCTCTGGTCCATTGATGGGTGCCGCCTGACGGTGCTGATGGAGCCAGGAAGGATCAAGCGCGGTCTTGGCGTAGATCCGTCTCACGAGCCGGCGCTTGTCGTCGGGCGCACGTACAGCCTTGTCGTCACGGCCCTCGGGCAAACGGTGCGTCACACCTTCCGTGTAAGCGGTCCCGTCCTGGAGGCGATCGACGAGGCGGCCTGGCGGATCGTCTCCCCAAATGTGGGGAGCCTCGATCCCGTCGCCGTACACTTCGGACGCGTTATGGACGCTGCCCTTTGCGAGGATGAGATCAGAGTCTTGACGTCTTGCGGAGCGGTCGTCGCGACGCGGCTGTCCCTCTCATCCGATGGAACAGCAATGCAGCTTATCCCGGGCCACCCCTGGAGCGCGGGGGAGCAAAGTCTCGTCGTGTCAGACCGTTTCGAAGACGTTTGCGGCAACAGGTTAGGCGAGGCTCTGGACCATGACGTGGGCGTGGCCGGGCGCCCCCGGACCGGGACAATCAACTTCACGCCGCACCGCTTCGGCTAATAGACCGGCAGTAAGTAGGCAGGAAGTCGATGCCGGCTCCCTCAAAAGTCTCCCAACGTCGGCACTCCTGATTGGCATTCATTCCCCGCCGGAATGATGGATATGTCTGCATGCTGTCTACCGGGCATCGATCGAACGAGTGCAAATGACCGTACTCCGTCTGTCGAGCGTCTGCTCGACAGGTCAGATTGCGGGCCTCGGCTCGTGGCCAGGCGTTTCGACGGGGACAACACGTCCAATTTTGAACGGGACCCTCATGTTGCAAGTATATGCCTTCGCGACCCCAAACAGCCTCCGGATTCCGATCGCCCTGGAAGAGCTTGGCCTGGACTACAAGCTAAACGCCGTAAACGTCCGCAAGGGCGACCAGAAGCAGCCAGGCTACCTGGCGATCAACCCCAACGGCAAGGTCCCGGTCCTGGTTGACCCCGAAGGCCCGGACGGCGAAACGCTAACCCTGACCGAGTCGGGCGCGATCCTCATCTACCTGGCTGAAAAGACCGGCGAGCTATTGCCCAGGAGCGGGGCCGCTCGCGCCCGCGTGTTCGAGCAGATGTTCTTCCACCTGACCGGGATCGGGCCCGCCCTTGGTCAGGTCGGGTTTTTCAAGCGTCAGGCTTCGGAGAACCTTCCCCTCGCGATCGATCGTTTCCAAAAGGAGGCGGAGCGGGTCTTGGCGGTCCTGGACGGGGTGCTGGCGCATCGCAAGTTCGCGGCCGGTCCGGACTTCTCGATCGCCGATATCGTTCACTTCGGCTGGCTGTGGCGACGCGACTTCGCCGGCATCGACTTCGAGGCGACGCCGAATATTGCTCGTTGGTACGAAGGGATTTCGGCGCGCCCGGCAGTCCAACGCGCTCTTGAACGGGTGACCGCCCTCGTCCCGCCAGCGTAGGCCACGCCACCAGGCCAACCGCTGCTTTACCGAGACTGTTCGCAACGGAGGCGCAACCGGCCTCGGGCATTGGCCATTGCATGCGCGCACAGCGCTCTTGTCGCCGGCAAGTCCGTTCCGACCCATTCCGAAAGGGGTGGCCATAGCGATGACCTCGGCCTTCTTCATTCCTGGGAGGAATAAGGCTTAGTCAAACACGAGCACTACTGGGTTTCGCCCAGTCCCATATCTCTCATCCGCTCGCGTCACCCCGGCGCCGAGCATTGCGGAGCCCCGGCCGCCGTTGTCCGGGAATAATTTAAGGACGTCACAAATGAGCAAGAAACTCGACGGCAAGATCGCTGTCGTCACCGGCGCTAGCGCCGGTATCGGTCTGGGCGTCGCCAAGGCCTTCGCCGCCGAAGGCGCCAAGGTCTATATCACCGGCCGCCGCCAGAGCGAGCTGGACAAGGCCCTGGCCGAAATCGGCCACGGCGCGGTCGGCGTTCAAGGAGACGCTGCGAATATGGCCGACGTCGACAAGCTGTTCGCCCAGGTCAAGGCGACCGATGGCCGGATCGACGTCCTCGCCCTGAACGCGGGCTTCTACGAATTCGCGAAATTCGGCGAGATCACCGAAGAGCACTTCGACAGGCACTACAACACGAACGTGAAGGGCTTGCTGTTCACCCTGCAGAAGGCGCTGCCCCTGCTGCCCAAGGGCGCCTCGGTGATCCTGACCGGCTCGATCGCCAGCCAAATCGGCATCCCGGCGATGTCCGTCTACTCCTCGACCAAGGCGGCGATCCGCAGCTTGATCCGGGGTTGGATCCACGACACCAAGGAACTGGGCTTCCGCATCAACGTGCTGAGCCCCGGTCATACCCTGACGCCTGGTCTGAAGACCTTGTTGCCGGCTGGGGCCGAAGACCACGTCGCGACGACCATTCCGCTCGGTCGTCTCGGCACCCCTGCCGATCTCGGCAAGGCTGCGGTGTTCCTGGCATCCAGCGACAGCGAATACATCCACGGCATCGAACTCGAAGTGGACGGCGGCGTCTCGCAGATCTGACAACTTTAGCTGGGCGAGCTTCGGCTCGCCCAGTTGCCATTGTCCGCCAGCCGCCTCGGTTACCGCAGATCTGCCCGGGGCCACCTCAGTCCCCATACAAAGAATCCTCATGACCCAACGCACCGTTCTTATCACT
>NZ_RZPB01000375.1:0-5920 GCF_003998535.1 Mesorhizobium sp. M7A.F.Ca.AU.002.02.1.1
GACGTTTCGTTGATGGTGAACGGAAAGCGGGTCAGCGGTGCTGCCGAGGACCGAACACTTCTGGTTCACTTCCTGCGGGAAAATCTCGGCCTTACCGGCGCGCATGTCGGTTGCGACACCTCGCAATGCGGTGCCTGCGTCGTCCACGTCGACGGCAAGGCGGTCAAATCCTGTACGATGCTCGCGGTGCAGGCCTCCGGCTCGACCGTGTTGACGATCGAGGGCCTGGCAAATGGCGCCGACCTGCATCCGGTGCAGGCCGCCTTCAAGGAACATCACGGGCTGCAGTGCGGCTTCTGCACGCCGGGCATGATCATGACGGCGACCGACATGATCGGCCGCCACCCCGAAGGGCTCGACGAGGCGACGGTGCGTGCCGAGCTCGACGGCAACATCTGCCGCTGCACCGGCTACCACAACATCGTCAAGGCGATCCTCGCCGCATCGACGACGATGAAGGGGTCGAAGGGTAAGGCGAAACAAGCGGCTTGAACGAGGCAGTAGGGCAATAAGGCAGTAGGGCAGTAGGGAATCGGAGCCAATTTTTCCCTACTGCCGTACTGCCCTACTCACCTACTCCCCTACAATCTCGGGAGGAATTTCTGATGGGCATTGAAGGTGTTGGCGCTCGGGTCGCGCGCAAGGAAGACAAACGATTCATCACGGGCGCCGGCCGCTATGTCGACGACATGGTGGTTCCCGGCATGAAGCACGCCGCCTTCGTGCGCAGTCCGCACGCGCATGCGCAGATCAAGAAGATCGATGTGAAGAAGGCCCAAGGCATGCCCGGCGTCATCGGCGTGCTGACCGGCAAGGAACTCAAGGCCGATGGCATCGGCAATCTCATCTGCGGCTGGATGATCCACTCCAAGGACGGCTCGCCGATGAAGATGGGGGCATGGTCGCCACTCGCCTTCGACCGGGTCCGTTATGTCGGTGACGCCGTCGTCATTGTCGTCGCCGAGACCAAGGGGCAAGCGCGTGACGCCGCCGAGGCGGTCGAGATCACCTACAAGGAGTTGAAGGCCGTCGTCGACGCCTCCAAGGCGATGGACAAGGGTGCGCCGCAGATCCACCCCGAAGCGGACAACAATCTGATCTTCGACTGGGACATCGGCAATGCCGACGACACGGATGCGGCCTTCGGGAAGGCAGCCCATGTCGTCAAGATGGACATCATCAACAATCGGCTGGTGCCTAACGCCATGGAGCCGCGCGCCGCACTTGGCCATTACGACAAGGCCGAGGATCACTACACCTGCTGGACGACCTCGCAGAACCCGCATGTGGCGCGGCTGGTGATGAGCGCCTTCTACAATGTCGCGCCGGAAAACAAGCTGCGCGTGATCGCGCCCGATGTCGGCGGCGGTTTCGGCTCGAAGATCTACATCTATCCCGAAGAGATCGTCTGCCTGTGGGCGTCGAAGAAGACCGGGGTGCCGGTCAAATGGGTGGCTGACCGGACCGAGAGTTTTCTGACCGACGCGCATGGCCGCGACCATCACACCCATGCTGAAATGGCCTTCGACAAGGACCACAGGATCCTCGGCCTGAAGGTCGAAACCCAGGCCAATCTTGGCGCCTATATGTCGCTGTTTTCGTCGGCGACGCCTACCTACCTCTATGCGACGCTGCTGTCGGGCCAGTACAATATCCCGGCCATCCACGCCAATGTGAAGGCGATCTATACCAACACCGCGCCCGTCGATGCGTATCGCGGGGCAGGGCGGCCGGAAGCGACCTTCGTCATGGAGCGCATGATGGAGACGGCGGCCCGCCAGTTCGGCGTCTCGCCGGCCGAGCTGCGGCGCAAGAACTTCGTCACAGCGTTTCCGCATCAGACGCCGGTCATCATGTGCTATGACGCCGGCGACTATGCCGCTTCGCTCGATGCGGCAATGAAGGCGTCGGATTATGCCGGCTTTGCCAAGCGCAAGGCCGCCGCCGCCAAGAAGGGGCTGCTGCGCGGCATTGGCATGAGCTGCTACATCGAAGCCTGCGGCATCGCCCCGTCTGCTGCCGTCGGCTCGCTCGGCGCCGGTGTCGGCCTTTGGGAATCGGCGGAAGTGCGCGTCAACGCGGTCGGCACGATCGAGGTGCTGACTGGCTCGCACAGCCACGGCCAGGGCCATGAGACGACCTTCGCGCAACTGGTCAACGAGCGCTTCGGCGTGCCGCTCGATTCGGTCTCGATCGTGCATGGCGACACCGACAAGGTGCAGATGGGCATGGGCACCTATGGCTCGCGCTCGGGTGCAGTCGGCATGTCGGCCATCGTCAAGGCCCTCGACAAGGTCGAGGCCAAGGCCAAGAAGATCGCGGCACACCTGCTCGAAGCCGACGAAGGCGATATCGTCATCGAGAATGGCGCGCTGAAGGTCGCCGGCACCGACAAGAACGTGCCGTGGTTCCAGATGGCGCTGGCCGCCTACACTGCCCACAACCTGCCGGGCGGCATGGAGCCCGGGCTGAAGGAGACGGCGTTCTACGATCCGTCGAATTTCACCTTCCCGGCGGGCTGCTATATCTGCGAGGTCGAGGTCGACCCGGAAACCGGCGTCACCGAGATCGTCCAGTTCGTCGCTGCCGACGATTTCGGCAACATCATCAACCCGATGATCGTCGAAGGCCAGGTGCATGGCGGGCTGGCGCAAGGCATCGGCCAGGCGCTGCTCGAAGGCGCCCATTATGACAATAGCGGCCAGCTTTTGACCGCGAGCTACATGGACTACACCATGCCGCGCGCCGGCGATCTACCGTCGTTCAAGGTCTCGACCTCGAACACGCCATGCCCGGGCAATCCGTTGGGGATCAAGGGCTGCGGCGAGGCCGGCGCCATCGGCTCGCCGCCGGCGGTGATCAACGCCCTCACCGACGCCATCGGCAGCAACGATCTTGCCATGCCGGCTTCGCCGTCCACCGTCTGGGCCGCGATCCGCGCAACGAAACACTGAAAGCGAATAGCGAATAGGGAGTAGCGAATAGGGAAGAGAAGGCGGTGCGACTGGATAGTTCCTATTCGCTATTCGCTACTCCCTATTCGCCCATTCACCCAAGGGAGAATTCCATGTACGCAGTCAACTATCACCGCGCCGCCTCGGTCGCCGATGCTGCCAAGCTGGTCAAGACAGGCGACGCCAAGCTGCTTTCGGGCGGTATGACGCTGATCCCGGCGATGAAGACGCGGCTTGCCGCGCCGTCAGACCTTGTCGACCTGTCGCGGATCACGGAGCTGCAGGGCGTCAAGGTCTCGGGCAAGACCGTCACCATCGGCGCCGCGACCACGCATCACGCCGTTGCCAATGACGAGAAGCTGAAGAAGGCCTGTCCGGCGCTTGCCCATCTGGCGTCACTGATCGGCGATCCGGCGGTGCGCCATAAGGGGACGATCGGCGGCTCGATCGCCAACAACGACCCGGCGGCCGATTATCCGGCGGCGCTCCTGGCGCTGGGCGCCACCATTATCACCAACAAGCGCGAGATCGCTGCCGACAAGTTCTTCAAGGGTCTGTTCGAGACCTCGTTGAAGGAAGGCGAGATCGTCACCGCCGTCACCTTCACCGCGCCGGCCAAGGCGGCCTATGAAAAGTTCCGCAATCCGGCATCGCGCTACGCCATCGTCGGCGTGTTCGTTGCCAAGGGCAAGGATGGCGTCAGCGTCGCCGTCACTGGAGCCGGCGATGACGGCGTCTTCCGCTCGAAGGAGATCGAGGCAGCATTGGCCAAGAATTTCGCGGCCTCGGCACTGGAAGGTGTGAAAGTGCCGGCGAAGAATCTGATGACCGACATCCATGCCTCGGCCGATTATCGCGCCAATCTGATCGCGGTGATGGCCAAGCGCGCGGTTGCGGCAGCCAACGCCTGAGAAACTGTTTGGAAACTCTACTCCGGCGGCCATCTGATGGCGTTTTCTGTGCTTCCGGTGCTCACGTACCAAAAGTACGCTCCGCTCCGGTTCTCGAAACCACCACCTATGACTCGCCAGGGCGAGTTTCGAAACAGTTTCTAATACGATCAGTCGCAGACAAGGAAAGGGGCCTCCGTGGCCCCTTTTCTCGTGCGGCGGCCTGCATCCGTTCAGTTGCTGATGGAATCGCTGCCGCACTGCTTGAAGCAAATCCCCGCCGAGCCGGAGGCCGGACCTGATCCGGCAGCAATCTCGCACTTGCACAAATCCATATTGCACTGCAATATGAACTAGGGCGGGAATGCGAGCTGGGTTCGAATTGTACCATCGTACCCTTCGCATGCCTATTGCGAGAGGATCGGCATGACCGACATTTCCGCGACGCATGTCGTTCCGTCCCGATCCGCCGCCGACAGATCAACCAGAACAAGACTGGCCTATCTCGACGGCTGGCGCGGGCTTTCGATCGCGCTGGTTCTGATCGGCCATTTCTTTCCGGTTCCGGGAATCAATCTTGGCGTGCTGGGCGTCGAATTCTTCTTCGTGCTCAGCGGCCGGCTGATGGGCGAGATCCTGTTCATCGAACGCTACCCGCTGAAAAAATTCTTCAAACGCCGCTTCTCCCGCATCTATCCGGCTCTTCTGGTCTTCGTAGTCGTCGCGATGATCGCGCTCTCCGGCACGTTCCTCGCCTTCAAATGGAAGGCCGCGCTGACGGCGCTGACATTCACCTACAATTATGCCGGCATTCTCGTGGCTCGGGCAGGGGCGCTCGACCATATCTGGTCGCTCTGCATCGAGGAGCACGCCTACATCATCCTGGCGCTGATCAGCGTCATCGTCTCAAGTCGCTCTCGCGTGGTCGTGCTGCTCCTGGCGCTGGCCTTGCTGGCCATGGCCAATGGCGCGGTTTCGTACTGGGTCTTGGGGATGGACTACGAAACCACTTATTGGCGCACGGATGTGCACATCGCGTCGATCCTCCTGTCGGCTTCGATCTGCCTGCTCAAGGCCGACGGCAGGCTGCCGGCGTTTTTGAGAGGCAAGCATGTGGCCCTGGTGGCAACGGTCTGTGCCGTTGTCCTGTTCCTGGATCGGGTGCCGACGCCGATGCACTATCTCTTCGCGGTGCCGCTGCTGGCTCTGGCCGTCAACGCACTCGATTTCAGCCCACGGTATTTTTCCGGATTGCTGTCGTCCTGGCCGATGGCGACGCTGGGGCTGTGGTCGTACTCGCTCTATTTATGGCAGCAGCCGTTCTACAAATTCGTCTATGAGCAAGGCAGCGCGCCGATACCGATGCTGGCCGCAGTCTTCGCTTGCGCGGCCTGCAGCTACTACCTCATAGAGCGCCCGGCGCGCGAATGGCTCAACCGCAACTGGTGAATGCCGTCGTGCCCGGCCAGATGATCGTGAGTGCAGGTGGAGGGATCGCGCTTCATAAGCAGACAGTCAATCAATTGTTTCTAATCTAACTTTCGGGAAAGCAATGACCTGCTTTGCGATATGGGCCAGTCTCATTAGACATTGGTCGTATGGCAGGCATTCCTTATTGCCTCGCCGGCTTACCCGCCTAGTTTGTTCGCAGGACACATCTGAGAAGATGGTTCGAAGACGCATCTGGGAGGATGGAATGGATACGACTGGGGAAAGGGCGGGCGGCTGGCTCGACCGCTCACGCACCGTCGCCGAGCCTGGCTTCAGCAGGTGGATGGTGCCGCCGGCGGCGCTCTGCATCCACCTTTGCATCGGCCAGGCCTATGCGTTCAGCGTTTTCAACTTGCCGATGTCTAAGCTGATCGGCATCACCGACTCGGCGCCCGACGACTGGAAATTGACCGGCCTCGGCTGGATTTTCTCGATCGCGATCCTGTTCCTGGGCATTGCGGCGGCGTTCGGCGGCGGCTGGCTGGATCGCGTCGGTCCGCGCAAAGCCATGGTCGCTTCTGCCTGTTGTTTCGGCGGCGGCTTCATTGTCTCGGCGCTCGGCGTCTATCTGCACCAATTGTGGAT
>NZ_RZPB01000376.1:0-5919 GCF_003998535.1 Mesorhizobium sp. M7A.F.Ca.AU.002.02.1.1
GTGCAGTGCAACGGTGATCACCGCGGGGATCTCCAGCGAACCTGGAACGGTGACGACGTCATAAGTCGCGCCCGCCTCATCGAGCGCGCTTGTCGCGCCATCGAGCAGCGCGTCGGCAAGGTCGTCGTGAAAGCGCGCTTCGACAATGAGCAGATGCGCCTTCGCCTTCGGACGAATGAAGGCTTTGCCGTGTTGGGATGTACCAGCCATAAAAGTCTCCGGGGAGTTGCCGGTGACTTAGGCCGAAGCCGGGTTCATCGCAAGCGGAAGATTGCTGGATGGACTCCTGTCCTATCGATCCTCTCGCGTATGCCACAGGCGCAACACAGAAATTGTCGTGTTCTGTATCTCGTAACGAATTTCGTAGCTGCCTACCAAAATGCGACGCACTTCTCGTGGTTCGAACTCTTCCAGTCTCTCACCGATGCGCGGATATTCGACCAACCGTGCCGGCGCGGCAGTAAGCGACTGCACGGCACGTGCGGCCGCCGGGCCATTTGCTAGCACGAGAAAATCATGTAGCCGGACCAAGTCGGACAAAGCCTTGTTGGTCCATTTCAACTCCATCAACGAGGCACCGGCAGTGGCTTGTCGGTACCAAGACTCTCAGCCCACGCCTGCACGGCCTGGTGATCGATGACCCGTCCTGCGTCGACATCGGCCATTGCTTCAAGCGTGAGCCGTCGGCGCTCCTCCTCCAAATCCACCCACGCGGAAAGAGCTTGTTTGACGATCCAGCCGCGTGGGCGCTCAAGGCGGGCAGCCAGTTGATCTACCTTTTCAGCCAGCGGCAGCGGAACGTGAGCGGTGATTACTTTTGTATCCATCAGAGCCTCACAATCAGATTTAATCATAGCGATTAAAACTGATTAAGTCGAGTGCAGCAGCACTTAAAGCCCCTCTTTCGTCGCCTCGACCAGCCGCGCCGCATAACGCGCCATGGTGTCGATCTCGAGATTAACGCGGTCACCGACCTTGCGCTCACCCCAGGTGGTCACGGTCAGCGAATGGTGGATCAAAAGCACGTCGAAGCGCGCGCCTTCGACCTTGTTGACGGTGAGCGAGGTGCCGTCGAGCGCGACCGATCCCTTGGGCGCAATGAACTTCGCCAGGTCGCGCGGCGCCTCCAGCGTGAAGCGCACGGCATCGCCCTCATCCTTGCGCTCGATGATCTCGGCCATGCCGTCGACATGGCCCGAAACGATGTGGCCGCCGAGTTCGTCGCCGATCTTCAGCGCCCGCTCCAGGTTGACCTTGGTGCCGGATTTCCAGCCCGAGGCCGTGGTCAGCCGCAAGGCTTCCTCCCATGCTTCAACCTCGAACCAGCGTGCATTCGAGGCGCTGTCGGGCAAGGCCGTGACTGTCAGGCAGACGCCGCCGCAGGAGATCGAGGCGCCGATGGCGATGGTCTGCGGGTCATAGGCTGTGTCGATGCGCAGCCCCGCCCCTTCCCTGAGCGGCTTGACGGACGCGACAGTGCCGACATCGGTGACAATTCCGGTAAACATCGGTGTTGATCCCTAGAGGTCTCTTGTCCACTCGGCGTAGCTGTCTTCGCCGAAACGCATGTCGCGCAATTTGCGAAATCCTGCCGGGATATGGTCGGCGTCGATCGGCGATGCAATGCCGTCGTCGCCGATTGCATCCGGTCCCTGGAACAGCACGATGCGGTCGACCAGCCCGTCGGCCAGGAAAGCGCTCGCCACCCTGGCGCCGCCCTCGACCAGCACGCTGGCCATGCCGAGCGCGGCCAGATCCTCGAGTAGTTCCGGCAAGGCTACGCCGCCCTCGTGCGTCTCGGTGCCGATGAAGCGCACGCCGGCGCGTTCGAGTGCTGCCCGCCGCAGCGGATCGGCCTCCAGGCAAGCGGCGATATAGAGCGGTACCCGGTCGACGCCCGAAACCAGCTTCGAGGCCTCCGGCAACCTGAGCTGGCGGTCGAGCACGATGCGGGCAGGCGAACGGTTCTCAAGCCCCGGCAAACGCACCGTCAGGGCCGGATCATCCTCAAGGGCGGTGCCGATACCAACCAGTATGGCGTCCGCCTCAGCCCGCATCAGATACACTTCTCGGCGCGCGATATCGCCGGTGATCGACACCTGCCCGTCACCTTCCCTGCCGATCTTGCCGTCGCTGGAAAGCGCAAGCTTGAGAATCACTTCCGGGCGTTTTCTCAACGATCGAATCAAATAGCCGGCCATCTGCTCGGCAGCTTCCGCCGCCAGCACCTTCTCGACCACCTCGACACCGGCCGCGCGCAGGATCGCATAACCCTTGCCGGACACGCGCGAATCGGGATCGCTGGCGGCACCGACGACCCGCGCAACGCCGGCATTGACCAGCGCATTGGCGCAAGGCGGCGTGCGGCCGTGGTGGGCGCAAGGTTCCAGCGTGACGTAGGCGGTGGCGCCGCGCGCGAGGTCGCCGGCCTCGGCCAAGGCCTCGGTCTCGGCATGCGGACGGCCGCCGACAGCGGTGACGCCGGTGCCGACGATCATCGGACCATTGCCGTCATCGCGTACGATCAGCGTACCGACAGACGGGTTGGTCGCGGTGCGCCCGGCATTTTTTCGCGACAGTCTGAGTGCCGCCGCCATGAAGCGGCGATCAAGGGCGGCCTGTTCGCTTGCAGTCATGCTCAGCTGGCTTCCTCTTCACCCTTGACTTCGTCGCCCTTGAGCTCGCCCAGCAATTCATGGAAATCCTTGGCCTCGCGAAAATTGCGGTAGACCGAGGCGAAACGGACATAGGCGACATCGTCGAGCGACTTCAGCGCTTCCATGACCAGGCGACCGACTTCTCCCGAAGCAACCTCCGTCTCGCCGGAACTTTCGAGCTGGCGCACGATGCCTGTCACCGCGCGGTCGATGCGTTCGGGATCGACATTGCGCTTGCGCACGGCGATCTCCACCGAGCGCAACAGCTTGTCGCGGTCGAAGGGCACTTTGCGGCCCGATTTCTTGACCACGACGAGGTCGCGCAACTGCACGCGTTCGAAGGTGGTGAAACGGCCGCCGCAATCGGGGCAGACGCGCCGCCTGCGGATCGCCGCGCCATCCTCGGCGGGGCGAGAATCCTTCACCTGCGTATCTTCCGACTGGCAATAGGGACAGCGCATGGAGAAGCCTTTGGTTGGCGAATCTGGTGAAGCGAAAGGCTTAGAGGTTTTTGCAGCGATGGCAAAGTGTCGCCAACAGCTCCCTCGCCCTTCAGAGATAGCGAGGCGCAAGCAGGATTGCCAGCCTCGCCAGCAGCCGCACAGCGTACCGATGTCTTCAGGGAGCAACGTCGGCGGTCGGAAACCCGCACGATGCGCCGAGACTACGATAGGCCTTGGTGAAGCCGTCCATGGATATGCTTCCAACCGGCGCATCGCCGAAGGAGACGTCAAGCACCGATGCCCGGCGCATGGCGCGCAGGAGCGCCAGGCTGGTCTTGGACTGGTTGTCGACGGTCCAACTGAGCCGGCCGTTGACGGCGCCATCGGAATGGAGCTTGGCAGTGACGCGGCCCTTGTCGTCGCCGAAAGTGGCGGCAACCGACTTGCCGGCCGGCAAGGCCTTGTTGTCGACGGCGATCGTTACGGACGGGTAGGCATCCGGCGGCAGTGCATCGCCGTTCGTGATGATGAGCGTCAGAACGCCGCTCTCGCCGCCAGCGCCGATAAAGGCGGTCGAGGCCGCGCAGGTCTTGCGCAGATCCTCACCGGTGTCGACCTCGTCGACCAGGGTCGACCATCTGCCAAAGGTTTCGAGCTTGGGTGCCGTCTGGGCGGGCGCCGCGGGCTCGGGCTGAGGTGCGGGTTGCGCAGGAGCGGGTTGCGCGGGCGCGGCTTGAGCAGGGGCGGTTTGCGCCAAGGCGTTGCCGGGGAAAGGCCCGGCGATCAAAGCAGCCAGAGCGCCAACGGCGCCAAGGTCGGCGAAACGAAATGGTCGCATCATCAAGGCTCCTGTCGGTCGCCCCGGCCTGCTGAAACGACGCTTGTCGTTGCAGCAGGCCGCAAAACTTCCTATCGCGTCAGCCGAGATAGGGATAGAGCGGGAAGCGATCGGTCAGCGCCACGACCTTGGCCTTGACCGCTGCTTCGACGGCGGCATTGCCCTCGTCGGAATTGGCGACCTTGAGACCATCCAGCACTTCGGCGATCAGCTTGCCGATCTCCCGGAATTCGGCCTGGCCGAAGCCGCGCGTGGTGCCGGCCGGGGTGCCGAGACGCACGCCCGAGGTGACAAAAGGCTTTTCCGGGTCGAACGGAATACCGTTCTTGTTGCACGTGATGTTGGCGCGGCCCAGCGCCGCCTCGGCGCGCTTGCCGGTGGCGTTCTTCGGACGCAAATCGACCAGCATCAGATGGTTGTCTGTGCCGCCGGAGACGATGTCGAGACCGGTTTCCTTGAGGCTGGAGGCGAGCGCCTTGGCGTTGGCGGCAACGCTCTCGGCATAGACCTTGAAGCTTGGCTTCAGCGCTTCGCCGAAGGCAACCGCCTTGGCGGCGATGACATGCATAAGCGGGCCGCCCTGCAGGCCGGGGAACACCGCCGAATTCATCTTCTTGGCGATGTCCTCGTCATTGCACAGGATCATGCCGCCGCGCGGGCCGCGCAGCGACTTGTGCGTCGTGGTCGTCACGACATGGGCATGCGGCAGCGGCGACGGATGCACGCCGCCGGCGACCAGCCCGGCGATGTGCGCCATGTCGACCATCAGATAGGCGCCGACCGCGTCGGCGATCTCGCGAAAACGCTTCCAGTCCCAGACGCGGGAATAGGCGGTGCCGCCGGCCAGGATCAGCTTCGGCTTGGTTTCATGCGCGGTCTTCTCGATGGCATCCATGTCGAGCAGATGGTCGTCCTGGCGCACGCCATAGGAGACGACCTTGAACCATTTACCGCTCATGTTGACCGGCGAACCGTGGGTCAGATGGCCGCCGGAATTGAGGTCGAGGCCCATGAACGTGTCGCCCGGCTGCAAGAGCGCCAGGAAGACGGCCTGGTTCATCTGGCTGCCGGAATTCGGCTGGACATTGGCGAAGTTGCAGCCGAACAGCTTCTTGGCGCGCTCGATGGCCAGTTCCTCGGCCACGTCGACAAACTGGCAGCCGCCGTAGTAGCGCTTGCCCGGATAGCCCTCGGCATATTTGTTGGTCATGATCGAGCCCTGCGCCTCAAGCACCGCGCGGGAAACAATGTTTTCCGAGGCGATCAGCTCGATCTCGTGGCGCTGGCGGCCGAGTTCGTTGCGGATGGCGCCGAAAATCTCCGGATCGGCGTCGGCCAGCGTGGTTTCGAAGAAGGATTCGAATTTGTTCGACACTGCCGCTGCTGTTGCCATAGCCTGAAATCCTCGGGGTTCGGGGGCAATTTTGTTTATGCATGTCGTTGCCCAAACCGCTGTACACTTTTGGGCAACCTGCACGCGGCGCCATTAACACAGTTGTTTTCGCCCCGCCACGTTTGCCACGCGAAATTTGCTGGCCGGATTGCGCCAGCCAGGCCCGCGCGTCGTTATTTCCTCGCCTTCCGGCCCCTCAGCAATGCCTCGGTGAGCGTGATCTCGGTAAACAGCGCCTGCGACGTATGGTCGTTGATCTCGCCGCTGCGAAACATGGCGCGCACGGCTTCGCGCTCGGCTTCGATGCCCGCAAATCTCAATTCGAGCTCCAGCCTTCCGGCTTCACGCGCCTCGGCGCGGGCCTCATCGGCTTCGTCCGAGGCGGCGATGCGGCGCCGGTACCCGGCGACGATGCTGTCGGCGGCGGCAAGCCTGGCGCCGGGCACCTCGCCTCCCTCATCATCTGCGGCTCCGGCGATGCTCTCGATGCGCGCGATTGCCGCCTTGGCGGCGCCGACACGCGCCAGCCGCTCCTCGGCGGCGCCGGCATCCTCACCCGGCTCGACCAGCCCCCTGGCGATCGTCGGC
>NZ_RZPB01000377.1:0-5918 GCF_003998535.1 Mesorhizobium sp. M7A.F.Ca.AU.002.02.1.1
ACCCCAAGGGGCTCGACGACAAAGCGCGCGCGGTTGCGGCACGCATCGGCAAGGTGCCTGGCGTCATCGACATTTCCGACGGCCTCCCGCCACCCGGCGTCGACTGGGCGCTCGAGGTCGACCGTGCCAAGGCAGCGCAATATGGCATCAGCCCAACCGCTGTCGGCACAGTGGTGCAACTGGTGACCAACGGGCTGAAGCTTTCGGAATACCGGCCTGCCGGCGCCGACGACGCCGTCGACATCAGGCTGCGTCTGCCGGAAGACCGGCGCACGCTGTCGACGCTCGACGAGCTCAGGGTGCAGACCTCGCAAGGCTCGGTGCCGATCTCGAATTTCGTCGTGCGCAAGCCGGAGCCGACGGTCGGTATCCTCAACCGTATCGACGGCGCGCGCACGGTGGTCGTCCAGGCAAACGTTGCCGCAGGCGCCCAGGTCGCGGCCGTGCAGGCGGAGGTCACCAAGGCCGTCTCCGGGATGGATCTCGGCAGCGGCATACGTTGGAAGCTGGCCGGCTCGAACGAAGACAGCGCCGAGGCCAGCGCCTTCCTTGGCAAGGCGTTCGGGGCGGCGATCTTCCTGATCTTCCTGGTGCTGCTGATGCAGTTCAACAAATTCACCAGCGTGCTGATGGTGCTGTCCTGCGTGGTCATGGCGACGGTTGGCGTGTTCCTGGGGCTGCTGATCACAGGCGAGACCTTCGGCATCGTCATGTCGGGCATTGGCGTCATCGCTCTGGCCGGCGTGGTGGTGAACAACAACATCGTGCTGATCGACACCTATGACCGGCTGCGCGAAGAAGGCTGGGACAAGATGGACGCGGTGCTGCAGACCTGCCGCGAGCGCGCCCGGCCGGTGGTGCTGACGGCGGTGTCGGCGATCCTCGGCGTGTTGCCGATCGCCTTCGGCCTTGGGCTGGAAATCTTCCATCACGAGACGACGATCAACGCGCCGTCGACGCAATGGTGGATTTCGCTGTCCTCGGCGATCGTCTTCGGCCTGTCCTTCGCCACCTTGCTGACGCTGGTGGTGACGCCGTCGATGCTGATGATTTTCACGCGCAGCAAGAACAGCCGCTTCTATGCGTTTTTCCGCCGGCTGTTCCGGCGCGGCAAGGGAACGGTTTCGCCGACCGACAGGCCTGGCCAGGAAGCAGGCGACGAACCGGAAATCGCCTTTCCGAAAGCCGCCGAATAGACCCCATCGCCGATTTGACCGCAGAGGCCGCCCGGAACAACCGGGCGGCCTCTGCATTGTCTCTGAGCGAAACGTCGAAGCGAGGGCTTCTCATGCCGATCACCACCATCGTCATCATCGTCCTGATCCTTGTCCTCATCGGCGCGGTGCCGGCCTGGCCGCATTCGCGCTCCTGGGGTTATGGGCCGTCGGGTATTGTCGGCGTCGTGCTGGTGGTGCTCATGGTGTTGCTGTTGATGGGACGGCTCTGAGGCGCCCTCTCGTGGATTGTTCAGTGTGCAGAGGGGCGGCGCCCATGATCGCGGGAGTCAGGCAGCTTTCGCAACGCCATTCACGGTGGCAATGCCGATATCGCCAAGAGCTTCAGCAACCGCCTGATCCAACGGCGTGTGCGGGATCTCGCCGACGATGCCTTCCAGCCGTATCGAAGCCAGCTGATGCGGCTCGAAGCGCAGGTAGGACATGGAGACGATCTCGCGCCACATCGCCACGAACGGGCTGCCAGCGCGCAGCACCCACCAGGGCATCGAAGTCATCTTGAGCGGACGACCAATAGCCTTCTCGGCAGCGGCCTTGATCTGCAGATCGGTGACCGCGTGGCCCGGAAAGTTCAGCGCTTCATAGAAGCCGAGCTTGTCCAGATTGCGCGCCAGCGCGACGAAACCCACAGCGAAGTCAGGCAGATAGGCCCATTCATGCACGAGCTCGACCGGGCCAGGCGCGGTGTAGATACCTTTGTTGATCTTGGCGGCAACGATCAGGTCGAACCATGATCCGCTGCCGGTGCCGCCGAAGAAATCGCCGGCCCGCAGAAGAATGGTGCGGACGCGGCTCGCGTCGGCCTCGCGACGAAACAACTCCTCCATGGCGCAGCGGATGCGGCCCTTTTGCGTGCTCGGGTGGAAGGGTGTGTCTTCCGATATCACCGCCGGCATCGGCGAGCCGTAATTGTAAACGGTGCCGGGGAAGAGGTGCAGTGCGCCGTTCGCGTGGCAGGCGGCCATGACATTCTGCGCCATCGGCAGGCACTTGCCCCAGTCGGTGTAGATCGGGTTGAGGCCGTTGAAGACGATATCGACACCTTGCGTGGCGCGGATGAGGGCCTCGCGGTCGAGAGCGTCACCGGCAACGGCCGTGGCGCCCTTGAGTTCGGCCGGTACCTTGCCGTTGCGGGTGACGGTGCGGACCTCGTAGCCCGCGTCGATGAAGGCCTTGGCGACCACGCGGCCGAGCCGGCCACCGGCACCGAGAATTGCGATCTTGGTCATTGGAAGCACTCCTGGTTGGGATTTAGGTGGTCGGTCGGGCGATCGGTACCAGCGACAGCGCGATCGGGATCAGCGACAAGCGCGATCGGGATCAGCGGCTGCCGAAGAGGTCGCGGTTGCTGCCCTGTGTGACCGGCTTCCGGATGGCCGCATCGGGGTTGTGAATCGAAGCGGTGGTCGTGTCGTCGGTGCTGGTGGCGGCCGGCTGGCTGGCGTCGTTCGAACCAAACTTGTCGCTGCCGGCAAAAGCGGCGCTGACGGAAATGAGGATAGCGGCGGTGGTGAGAGCGATCTTGGTCATCTGAGTTCTCCTGGTAGGTGTTTGCAGTCCGTGTTGGTGTCTGCAGCTGGAATATGGGCGCTTCGAATACGAATGGAAATTGACTAAAGGTGGCGTTCTGATATTCATAAATGAATGGCAGAAATCGACTGGAACCTGATCAAGAGCTTTGTCACCGTGGCGGAATCCGGCAGCCTGTCGGCTGCCGCGCGAAAGCTTTCGGCCAGCCAGCCGACGCTTGGCCGTCACATCGGCGAGTTGGAACAGGCGCTGGGCGTCACGCTGTTCCGTCGAGGACGGCACGGCTACGAACTGACGGAGGCCGGCAGCACGCTGTTGGAACGCGGCAAGGCGGTCAGCGAGCAGGCAAGCGCCTTCTCACTCCTGGCACTGGGTTCGGTCGAGGCTATCGAAGGCACGGTGCGTATCGCCGCCAGCGAGGTCGTGGCGGCCTATGTCCTGCCTGAGATGACGATGCGGCTGGGGATCGAGGAGCCCGGCATCGAGGTCGAGATCGTCGCTTCCAATCAGGTTGAGAACCTGCTGCGTCGAGATGCCGACATCGCCATCCGCATGGTCAAGCCGGCGCAGAACGAGCTGATGGCACGCAAGGTCTGCGACATCGAGCTCTGCGCCTGCGCGGCCAAATCCTATCTCGACAGGCGCGGCCGTCCGCTGAAGCCTGCCGATCTTGTCGGCCACGATCTGGTCGGCTTCGACCGCGGCGACGAGATCATCAGGGGTTTTACCCAGCACGGCATCCCCGTCACCCGGAGCAGCTTCCGCTTCAGGACCGACAACCAGATGGTTTTGTGGGAAGCGGTGCGGGCGGGAAACGGCATTGGTCTTGGCCAGGAGCCGCTGGCCGACAGGGATCCTTTGATTGAGAAGGTGCTGCCTGACCTGCCGCTGCCAGTTCTGCCGGTGTGGCTGGCGATGCATCGCGACGTGCGTACCAGCGTGCGCATCCGCCGTGTGGTGGATTTCCTTCACGAGGAGCTGAAACGCTATTCTGCGGGTGCTGGCGCGAATTCGGCGCGGTGAGCGAGCCCGGCCATCAGCAACACGATGATCAGCAGTCCCGACATGGTGATGAAGATCGGGCCGAAGCTGGAATGCTCGGCAACGAAGCCGATCGCCGACGGCGCCACCAGTATGCCGCAGTATCCGATCGTTGTGACCACGCTCATGCCGGTGCCGGAAGACATGCCTTCCTGGTTGCCGCCGGCCGAAAAGATGATCGGCACCATATTGGCGATGCCGAAGCCGCAAAAGGCAAAGGCTGCAATGGCGAGCCAGGGCGAGGGCGCCAGGCCAGCCACCAGCATGCCGACCGCGGCTACGAGGGCCGACGCGCGTAGCGTCGTCACCGCGCCGAAGCGATTGCGTATGCCGTCGCCGAAGAACCGCGTAACCGCCATGACGCCTGAAAATCCGGCGTAGGCGAGGCCGGCGACGGCGAGATCGGCGCCGAGCTCCTGGCGCAGATACAGGGCTGCCCAGTCGAGCACCGCGCCCTCGGAGATCATCGCCAGTAACGCCATCAGCCCGATCAGATAAACCAGCGGGTTTGCCGGCAGTGCGAATTTGTGGTGCTCGGCCGCCTGCGGTCTGTCTTCGGCGAGGAGATAGCGAACGGCCACCGCGATCACCGCGAAGGCAAACGCCGTTACTGCCGCCGCGTGGACGAGGTGGCCGTAATGCTGGATGGCAAAGCCGCCGAGGCCGCCACCGGCAAAACCGCCGAGACTCCAGAAGCCGTGCGAAGACGACATGACGGCGCGGGAGAGCCGCCGTTCGACCACCACGGCGTTGGCACTCATCGCAACGTCCATGCCACCGATCGAGCCGCCGAAGATGATCATGGCAACGGCCGCCAAGGGTACGTCGGGCGCCAGCGCCACGACCATGAGACCGAGGCTGCCGCACAGGGCGAACCAACGCAGTACGGTGCGCGAACCATGTCTGGAGATCAAATGGCCACACCAGGTCATCGCGACGACGGCGCCGACCCCAAACAACAGAATCAGCAGACCGAGCGTGAACTTCGAAATCTCCAGCCGGGTCAGGAACACCGGAATCTGCGGCGCCCAGCTGCCCGTCAGGAAGCCGTTGGCGAGGAAAATGGCCGCGAGCGCCCATCGGCCGCGAATGGCAGTCAGCTTGGCAGTTGACGCGTTCATGAGGCGAATCCCGCAAGAAATGGCTTCGCGCGGCAAATTAGATCGATTCAATTTTCAGTCAAGGCTCTTTCGGGAAGCATTTTTTGAGCCAAACACAGCCTTGAGTGATCGCCGGCCTTAATGGTCCTTGTGGCGCCTTGCCTCGAATTCGGCCTTCTTGGCGTCGGAGGCCTCGGTCTGGTTGAGCGCCTGCCATTGCGCATAAGGCATGCCGTAGACGATCTCGCGCGACTGATCCTTGGTGAGACCGACGCCCTCGGCATTGGCCGCCTCGCGATACCAGTTCGACAGGCAGTTGCGGCAGAAGCCGGCGAGGTTCATCAGGTCGATGTTCTGCACGTCGTTGCGTTCGCGCAGATGCTCGACCAGCCGGCGGAAGGCGGCCGCCTCGAAATCGCGTTGCTGCTCGTCGCTGAGTTCGGTCATCGAAACCTCCGTCATAGCGGCCCGGTGCGCGAGCCGAACATCTTCACCACATGTATATCGGGACGGCGGTCGATGGCGTCAACGATCGGCGCCAGCCGTTCGGCCCAGGCGAGCGCGCCCTTCTGGTCCGATATCAAATCCTGTCGGATCTCGATCAGCGCATGGGCGAAGCCGTTGACGATGGCGTGCTTGTACATGGTGTCGCCGCGCAGCGCGCCGTCATAGGGTTCGTTGTCGCCGACGACGAGGTTCCTGTCCTGCGCCAGCATGTCTATCAACGGCCGCGCCACGCGGTCGTCGAGGTCCCACAGGATGCCGACGTGCCAAGGACGCTGGATTCCTTGCATGGCCGGGGTGAAGGAATGCACCGAGAAGATGAAGGGCGCCTGGGCGGAAGCCTGTGCGACCGAGGCGATCATGGCGCTGACGGCGTCGTGATAGGGCCGGTAGAACCCGTCGAGCCGCCTCTCGCGCTCCTCGGCAGCGATGGGGTAGTTCCCAGGTACGACCGTGCCGTCATAAAGCTGGCGAATGAGCGTCGGGTCGTCTTCGCCGCGATTGGGAT
>NZ_RZPB01000378.1:0-5906 GCF_003998535.1 Mesorhizobium sp. M7A.F.Ca.AU.002.02.1.1
GATCAGGCTGCGGGCGCAGCGGCTTGGCGTCGCCTCCTCTCCGGTGGAACTTGCCGCCGAGACCAATGTCGAGGACATCCTGGCGACGATCGCCGACGGCAAGCGGCCTGATCTCGTCATCCTGGATTCGATCCAGACGCTGTGGACCGACCTTGCCGATTCGGCACCCGGAACCGTCACCCAGGTGCGCGCTGCCGCCCAGGCGATGATCCGCTATGCGAAATCCACGGGTGCGGCGATCGTACTGGTCGGCCATGTCACCAAGGAAGGCCAGATCGCCGGGCCGCGCGTCGTCGAGCACATGGTTGACGCCGTGCTCTACTTCGAAGGCGAAGGCGGCCACCACTACCGCATCCTGCGTACGGTGAAGAACCGTTTTGGACCGACCGACGAGATCGGCGTCTTCGAAATGTCGGACAAGGGCCTGCGCGAGGTCGCCAATCCGTCCGAGCTTTTTCTTGGCGAACGCCATGCCAAATCGCCGGGGGCGGCGGTTTTCGCCGGCATGGAGGGGACAAGGCCGGTGCTGGTCGAGATCCAGGCACTGGTCGCACCCTCCTCGCTCGGCACGCCGCGCCGCGCCGTCGTCGGCTGGGACGGCGCCCGGCTGTCGATGATCCTGGCGGTTCTCGAAGCCCATTGCGGGGTGCGATTCGGCAGCCATGATGTCTATCTCAATGTCGCCGGCGGCTACCGGATTTCGGAGCCCGCGGCAGATCTCGCAGTGGCGGCCGCCCTGGTTTCCTCGCTCACCGGTCTTGCCCTTCCCGCCGATTGCGTCTATTTCGGCGAAATCAGCCTTTCGGGCGCCGTGAGGCCGGTTGCGCATGCGCAACAGCGCCTCAAGGAAGCCGAAAAGCTGGGTTTTGGAAGCGCGGTTCTGCCCTCGGGCAGCGGGGAACTGGCCGGGGGGATCGGGGCCGGTTCTTTCCAGCCGACCGAGCTTGCCGACCTCGTGGCACGCATAGCCGGCTCACGCCGAAGCCGCGTGGACGAAGAAGACTAGAGCATCGGACCCAGAGCCCGATGTTCGGCGCTATAATGCGGCTCATGGAGTGGGGCGAAAGACATGCCGATTACGCTGCTTGACGGAATTCTCGTCGGCTTCACTCTGGTTTCGGCGATGCTCGCCATGGTTCGCGGCTTCTCGCGCGAAGTCCTGTCCGTCGTCTCCTGGGCCGCGGCGGCAGCGGCGGCGTTCTTCTTCTACAAGCCGGTCGTGCCTTACCTCGCTCCCTACATCGAGAATGAAAAGGTCGCCATGGCGGCCGCCGCCGGCGTGGTTTTCATCATCGCGCTGATCGTCGTCTCGGTCATCACCATGAAGCTCGCCGACTGGATCATCGATTCCCGGATCGGCGCGCTCGATCGTACGCTCGGTTTCCTTTACGGCGCCGCGCGCGGCATCCTGGTCGTTGCCGTCGCCCTGCTGTTCTTCAACTGGCTGGCCGGCGCCAAGGCACCAGCCTGGGTCACCGAGGCCAAGTCGCGGCCGCTGCTCGAACAAATCGGCGCCAAGCTCGAAAGCCTGCTGCCCGAGGATCCGGAAAACGCGATCCTCAAGAAGCTCAATCCGAATCAGCCGGCCGCCGAGACGCCAGCTGCTCCGGACGCACCGGCGGCGGATGCTCCGGCGGGCGGCGACGATACCAACACGCCGGCGCCTGACGACAATGACGCAACACCACCGGCGAACAACGCCCCGGCCGCTCCGGCACCGGCGGCACCGGCAAACTGACGCCGAAAAACGGCGTCAGGATCTGACGATGGTGTGAACGACTGCACGGCCCGCGTTGCTTTCGGCGCGAACCCGCATTATATGGCGATTTTAGCGGAGCTTAAGATGGCAGACGCAGACGACGTGCTTTCCGCCGAGGCCGACGACCATTTCCACGACGAATGCGGTGTGTTCGGCATTTTCGGCCGGCAGGACGCTGCGGCCATCGTTACATTGGGCCTGCATGCGCTGCAGCATCGCGGCCAGGAAGCGGCCGGCATCGTTTCCTATGACGGCAGCCAGTTCCATGTCGAACGCCATGTCGGCCTGATCGGCGACACCTTCACCAAGCAGCGCGTCATCGACAGCCTGCAAGGCAACCGCGCCATTGGCCATACGCGCTACGCCACCACGGGCGGCGCCGGCATGCGCAACATCCAGCCCTTTTTCGCCGAATTGGCCGATGGCGGTTTCGCCGTCGCCCACAACGGCAATCTGACCAACGCCATGACCGTGCAGCGCGCGCTGCAGAAGCAAGGCGCGATCTTCTCCTCCACCTCCGATACCGAGACGCTTTTGCACCTCGTCGCCACCAGCAAGGAGCGCGATTTGAACTCGCGTTTCATCGATGCGGTGCGGCAGGTCGAGGGCGCTTTCTCCCTGGTGGCGATGACGGCCAAGAAGATGATCGGCTGCCGCGATCCGCTCGGCATCCGGCCGCTGGTGCTGGGCGATCTCGACGGCGCCTGGATCCTGGCCTCTGAAACCTGCGCGCTCGACATCATCGGTGCGCGTTTCGTGCGCGACCTGAAGCCCGGCGAGATGGTCGTCGTCACGTCCAAGGGCATCGAGAGCCTGTTCCCCTTCGAGCCGCAGAAGACCCGCTTCTGCATCTTCGAATATGTCTATTTCGCGCGGCCGGATTCCTCGGTCGAAGGCCGCAACGTCTATGAGGTGCGCAAGCGTATCGGCGCCGAGCTGGCGGTCGAAAGCCCGGTCGAGGCCGACATCGTCGTGCCGGTGCCGGATTCGGGCACGCCGGCGGCGATCGGCTTCAGCCAGGCGGCCGGCATTCCCTTCGAGCTCGGCATCATCCGCAATCATTATGTCGGCCGCACCTTCATCCAGCCGGGCGATTCGATCCGCCATATGGGCGTCAAGCTGAAGCACAATGCCAACCGGCGCATGATCGAAGGCAAGCGCGTGGTTCTGGTCGACGACAGCATCGTGCGCGGCACCACCAGCCAGAAGATCGTGCAGATGGTGCGCGACGCCGGCGCCAAGGAGGTGCATATGCGCATCGCCTCACCGCCGACACGCGCCTCCTGCTTCTACGGTGTCGACACGCCGGAGAAATCGAAGCTCCTGGCGTCGCGCATGTCGATCGAGGAGATGGCCGAGTTCATTCGCGTCGATTCGCTTGGCTTCCTCACCATTGACGGGCTCTACCGCGCGGTCGGCGAGGCCAGCCGCGACAACGACCAGCCGCAATTCTGCGATGCCTGCTTCACCGGCCAGTACCCGACCCGCCTGCTCGACTTCGAAGGCCACGACAATGTGCGCACGCTGTCGCTGCTGGCGACAAGCGGGACGTAGGCCGGACCGCCATCAGCGTTAGTCAATTCCCGGAATCCATCGCATGACCCTCGACCTTTCCGGCCGCGTTGCGGTCGTCACCGGCGCCTCGCGCGGCATCGGCTATTTCATTGCCAAGGAATTGGCTGCCGCCGGCGCGCATGTCATTGCGGTGGCTCGTACTGTCGGCGGGCTGGAAGAGCTCGACGACCAGATCAAGGCGGCCGGCGGCCAGGCGACACTGGTGCCGCTCGACCTCGCCGACATGGCCGGCATCGACCGCCTGGGCGGCGCCATCCACGAACGCTGGGGCAAGCTCGACATTCTCGTCGCCAATGCCGGCGTGCTCGGCGTCATCTCGCCGATCGGTCATGTCGAAGCAAAAACCTTCGAGAAGGTGATGACCATCAACGTCACCTCGACCTGGCGGCTGATCCGCTCGGTCGACCCTCTGCTGCGGCTCTCCGATGCTGGCCGCGCGATCATCCTGTCTTCCAACGCCGCGCACTCGGCGCGCGCCTTCTGGGCACCCTACGCGGCATCCAAGGCCGCGGTGGAGACGATGATGCGCTCCTGGGCGCATGAGACGCAGAGCCTGCCGCTCAGGGTGAACGCCGCTGACCCCGGCGCCACCCGCACCGCCATGCGGGCCCAGGCAGTGCCGGGCGAAGATCCCGAGACGTTGCCGCATCCCTCCGAGATCGCCAAACGCATCGTGCCGCTGGCCAGCCCGGACCTGAAAGAGACCGGATTGATCTTCCAGGCCAAGCACAATCGCTTCGTCGCCTATAGGCAGCCGGAATAAAAGTTGAGCCTTTTTTTTGACGCATGTCGGTTTCCCAAAAACCGCTGCGCACTTTTAAGCGACATGCGTAGGGATTAAACAGGCCTCCGGAAACGTTTCTTCGACGTAGTCGAAGCCCAAACCGGAGGAACCACCATGCGCAAACTGCTTCTCGCCACCGCGGCCATCCTGATCGCAGCCGCGGGCGCCGCTTACTCGCAAGATGCCAAGATGAGCTTCTTCGTCACCAGTGTCGGTTCCGGCAAGGGTGCCGACCTCGGCGGCCTCAAGGGTGCTGACGCGCATTGCGCATCGCTGGCGGAAGCCGCCGGCGTCACCGGCAAGAGTTGGGCCGCCTATCTGTCGACCAGCGACACCGACGCCCGCGACCGTATCGGCAAGGGGCCGTGGGTGAACGCCAAGGGCGTCAAGATCGCTGACGACGTCGCCTCGTTGCACAGCGATGCCAACGGCATCACCAAGCAGACGGCGCTCAACGAGAAAGGCGAAGTGGTCAACGGCCGCGGTGACACGCCGAACCGCCACGACGTGCTGACCGGCTCCAAGCCCGACGGCACCAAGATCGCCGACCAGACCTGCGGCGACTGGACGATGAGCGGGGCGGAAGGCGCCGCGATGATGGGCCATCATGATCGCACGGGCCTCGACGATTCTGCAGCCGCCAAATCCTGGAATTCCTCGCACGCCTCGCGCGGCGGCTGCAGCCAAGAGGCGCTGAAGGGCACCGGGGGCGATGGCTTGTTCTATTGTTTTGCCACCAACTGAGCCGATTGCGCTTCGAAATCGGGCTGGGAAACCCGCCGTCACATCACGCGGCTGTGATGAGACGGCGGGAAGCTGTGCGGCGGTCATGCTTTCGTCATTTCCTTGGAGTTGGTAGGGTCACCGCGACTCCCACAACAAGCGCCCAACTGGCAGAACAAGGAAATCCCCATGGCTACGACCGCAGCAGCGTTGGTCTGGTATCTGGTAATCGCCGGTCCGCAAGGCGGCATGGTCGTGCTGCCCAGCACCTTCGACAAGCGCGAACAATGCACCGCCGCCATCACCGAATATCAGAAGCAGCCGACACCAGCCGGCTGGTCGGTGCAATGCGTGCCGAGCGCCTCGCCCTTCACCGACGAGGGTGACGCCGAAGAACCGTCAGCACAGTAGGCGTCAGCGGCGTGCGCTGACCGTCAGTTCCGGCTTCTGGCTGATGGTCTGGAATACCACGCAATAACGCTCGGTCAGCTTTAGTAGCGAGTCTATCCGCTCCTGCGGCTCATCGGTGTCGAGGTTGAAATTGAGCCGGATGGCGCGAAAGCCGACCGGCGCATCCTTGGCGACACCGAGCGTGCCGCGAAAATCGAGATCGCCTTCAGCCTCTACCGCGGCGGCGCCGAGTTTGAACTCGAGCGCCGTCGCCACCGCCTTCAGCGTCACCCCGGCGCAGGCGACCAACGCCTCCAGCAGCATGTCGCCCGAGCAGAGCTCAAGGCCTGAGCCGCCTGTTGCCGGATGCAGGCCGGCGATGGCGAGCGCCCTGCCCGTCTCCACCTTGCAGGCAACCGACTGGTCGTCGATCGAGCCCTTGGCGCGAAGCGTGATCATGGCCTGCGAAGCGTCGTCACGATAGGCCTGCTTCAGCGGCGCCTGCATGGCCTTCAGTTCGGTCGCATCCATCCGCTTTCCCCTTTCGTCGACTGCTTGCGTCACCGGCATGCGCCGTCCGGTCAAGATTTGCGCCGATCACCTTGGGAAGGCAATGCCATTCCGCAACAGGTGCCAGCCGCCTACACCGATATCCCAAATGGGACATTGACGGAC
>NZ_RZPB01000379.1:0-5904 GCF_003998535.1 Mesorhizobium sp. M7A.F.Ca.AU.002.02.1.1
GGTCGAGGCGCGCATGGAGCGGCCGAGCGCCGAGACGACGCCGGAGGTGACGGTCCATTCAAAGCCGAGCGGATTGCCGATGGCGATGGCGATCTGGCCGCGCCGCAGCCGCTTGGAATCGGCGAGCGGTGCGACATCGGCAAAGCTGCCGTCGGCGCGCACCAGCGCGATGTCGGTGTCGGGATCGCGGCCGAGCACGCGGCCTTCGCGGGAGGCGCCGTCCGGCATCGAGACGCGCACTGTCCTGGCATCGCCGACGACGTGGAAATTGGTGACGACCAGTCCGTCCGGCGCGATGACGAAGCCGGAGCCGTGACCGCCCTGGCCGCCGACGCGTTCGATGCGGCAGACGGCCGGGCCGATGCGGTCGACGGCGTCCGCAACGGTCGTCGAATATGCGTCGAGCAATGTATCGTCAGGTTCGAATTTGGCTGCGGCGAGGGCCATGGAAGGGCTCCGTATTTTTCGGGCGAAAGGATGATTTTTTTCCTGTGCGCGTCGTTGTCCCAAAACCGCTGAGCACTTTTGGGCGACACGCACTATATGTGCGGAGCGGCTGGAACCGCCGCGACCTGACCAGATGGCCAGTCAAACCGGCAACTAGCCTTCAGGCGAGTACCTCTGAACGCGCTGTCGAGCGATATCTGGGGCATGGATGAACCCAGGAGACCAATATGAGCGATTTCAATCTGAGTGCGTTTTCGCAAGCCATCGCCGATCTCGCCGCCCAGGCGGCAGCGGCAACGGCTGGCTTCGCCACGCATCATCACCGCACGGCAAGCGCCTTCCACTGGCGTGACGGTTATTTCGTCACCGCCGAGGAGGCTGTCGAGGCCGGCGAGGAGATCGAACTGACGCTGGCCTCGGGTGAGGCGGTGAAGGCAGAACTGGTCGGCCGCGATCCGTCGACTGGCGTTGCCCTGCTGAAGCCGGCTACGGCCATCAACGCCGTGCCGTTGGCCAGGGCTGACGCGGTGCGGCCAGGCAACATTGCCATCGCCATCGGCAATAGCAACGGGTCGGCTCTGGCCGTTTCGGGCTCGGTAGGCGAAGTCGGTCCGGCCTGGCGCTCGATGCGCGGCGGCACCATCGACCGGCGCATCAATCTGGCCGTCGGTGCCGGCGGCCGTTTCGAGGGCGGCCCGGTTCTCGACGCCAAGGGTGCGCTGATCGGCATGCTGCTGTTCGGGCCGCGCCACCGGGCGCTGGTCATGCCTTACGAGACGATCGAGCGGGCGGTTGCGACGCTGCGCGAAAAGGGCCATGTCGCGCGCGGTTATCTCGGCGCCGGCCTGCATCCGGTACGCGACCGCGACGCGCATGGCGCGATGGTGATGAGCCTCGATGACGATGGTCCCGCCAAGGCCGCCGGTCTCTCTCTCGGCGATATCATCGTGGCGTGGAACGGTGAGGCGGTGCATGGCCCGCGCGACCTGATCCGCAGGCTCGGACCAGACAGTGCGGGCGCTTCGGTGACGCTCGGCGTGGTGCGCGGCGGCGAACAGCGCGATGTCGGGCTGACCATCGGCGAAAAGCCGCTTTCCTGAGAGGAGTGATGGACACGCTCACCAGCGACCGGATCATGCATGACGGTGCCGTCTCGCGGCGGCTGGTGGTGCTGATTGCGCTTGGCGATGCGTCGCGCGCCGAGCGCTTGGCGGCCTCGCTGGCCGCGAGCGATGACCTGCTGCCGGTGGTGGCCGGCAGGGCTGACGTCGCCATCGTTGACGACAGCAGCGGCGGTGCCGTGCCGGCCGCCATTCCCCGGGTTCTGCTATCGGGACGCGCTGGCGAACGGCCCGCGGGCGAGGTGTTGGCCGTCCTCCAAACGGGCGCGGACGATTTGTTGATCGCTGCGGCGGCGCGGCTGGCGGCGGCCGGCTATCGGGTATCGGGCGAGCGCAGAACCGGACGCCATGAGGATTTCCATACTGGCGATGGCGAGCCGTTCGAAGATGAAGCCTCCGACGAGCATGCCGTCCGTCCTTCGCTGTCGCCGCGCGAGGCGGAAGTGCTGGCGCTGCTGGCCGAGGGCGCACCCAACAAGGTGATCGCGCGGCGGCTGAACATTTCCGTGCACACCGCGAAGTTCCATGTCGCCGCAATCCTGATCAAGCTCGGTGCCGCCAACCGCACCGACGCGATTGCCACTGCGATGCGGCAGGGGCTGGTGCTGGTTTAGTCATAAACCCTACGCTGCGTAACGCGGTGTCCGGCGTGTCGGGTCTTGCGCTGTGGTCGCCCGCCGCGCAAAGCTTCGCGTCTGACGTGTTGCAAGGGAGGCGCAAGGAAATGTCGCTCAAGGGAAAGACGCTGTTCCTCTCCGGCGGATCGCGCGGCATCGGGCTGGCGATCGCGCTGCGCGCGGCGCGCGACGGCGCCAATGTGACGATCGCGGCCAAAACCGCCGAACCGCATCCGAAGCTGCCCGGCACAATCTATAGCGCGGCAGAAGAGATCGAGCAGGCCGGCGGCAAGGCGCTGCCCGTGCTGTGCGACATCCGTGAAGAGGCACAGGTGGCCGAGGCGGTCGCCAGGACCGTGGAAAAGTTCGGCGGCATCGATATCTGCGTCAACAATGCCAGCGCCATCCAGCTCACCGGCACGCTGGAAACCGACATGAAGCGCTACGACCTGATGCATCAGATCAACACGCGCGGCACCTTCCTGGTGTCCAAAATGTGCATTCCGCACCTGAAGTTGGCCAGCAATCCTCACATCCTGAATCTGGCACCGCCGCTCGACATGAAGGCCAAGTGGTTCAAGAACCATGTCGCCTACACGATGGCCAAGTTCGGCATGTCGATGTGCACGCTGGGCATGAGCGCCGAGTTCGCCAAGGACGGCATCGCCGTCAATTCACTGTGGCCGATTTCGACCATCGACACGGCAGCCGTGCGCAATCTGCTGGGCGGCGCGACGGTGGCGGCAATGAGCCGTTTGCCCGACATCATGGCCGATGCTGCGCATGCCATCTTTATGCGGCCGGCGCGCGAAGCGACTGGCAACTTCTACATCGACGAAGAGGTGCTGCGCGCCGAGGGCGTCAGCGATTTCTCGATCTATGCGCCTGATGCGACCGGGCCGCTGGCCGGCGACTTTTTTGTCCCCGACGAGGTGTTTGCCCGCACGGACAGCAAGATCAGGAATATTTACTAGAGCTCTTTGTTTTGACGCGACGGGCGTCGAGCCAAGCCCTTCGCCACCCGCAGGGAAAGCCCTGCTCGAACAAGGCGGTAGGGCATCGTTCCTGCGGGATTGATTCAACGTCCGGCGGGCGCAGGCTCACGCCTCGTCCTTCTTGCCTTTGCTCAGGCCCATCAGCCGGTCGATATAGGCGAGCATGAGCGCCGAGACGACGAAGGCGAGATGGATGATGGTCAGCCACATCAACTGGTCGGTCGTGTAGGACGATGAGTTCAAGAACACCTGCAAGAGGTGGATCGACGAGATGGCGACGATGGTCGAGGCAACCTTGACCTTCAGCGAACCGACATCGATGGTGCCCAGCCAGTGCACACCGCCGTCCTGGTCGTCGAAGCGGCTGACGAAATTCTCGTAGCCCGAGATGATGACCATCACCACCAGCGAGGCAACCAGCGCGGCATCGATCAAGCCGAGCATCTTCAGGATGGTGTCGGTGTCACCGAGCGTGAACGCCAGGCTAATGAACTCATAGAGCTTCTTGCCGAAGGACAGCGCATAGACGGCCAATGCCAGGGCCAGGCCTATATAGAAAACGACGAGCAGCCAGCGTGAAGCGAGAATGATCGATTCGATGGCGAGTTCGAGACGCTTCATGGGATGATTCCGGCGGGTTGATCTCTCAGACAATGGCCGTATTCGACGAGGCCGCCACCGTTTGCAAGACAAAAAACCCCGCCGAACAAAGTCCGGCGGGGCTCAATGCGTCCCGCTGGAGTCGGGACGGGGCAGGGAACGCCCAGCACCGAATCTGGGGTGGCTGCGCTCGCGATTCAATGAGCCGTGTCTAACGCCCGTACAATTCTTGTTGAACCCCGCACATCCATCCACCCCCGGCTGTGCCGGGGGTGGATGCTTCTCTTGCCGATTCCACAAACCGGGTCATGATTTTGAAATCATGACCTAATTGTTGCTGGCGACCGGTGCCACCAGCGAGGTGATGCGGCGGATGGCGACGCGGCGGTTCTCGCGGTTGGGCGCCGCCGTGTTGACCTTCAGATACTCCTCGCCATAGCCCTGTGTCGTCAGGTTTTCCGGCGGGATGCCGAAGGCATTGGTCAGAGCCTCCGCCACCGCTTCCGCACGGCGATCGGAAAGAGCGAGGTTAGCCTCCGGTGTGCCGACCGCGTCGGTGTGACCTTCGATCAGGAAGGTCTCGGCCGGGTTCTTCTTCAACAGCTTCTCCATGGCCGTCGCTACGCCCTCGAGCTTCTGCACCTCGGTGTCGGAGATGGAGGCCGAACCGAATTCGAAGTTGAGCGTGTCGAGATCGACGCGACGTGCGATGTCGCGCACGCGGGCCGAACGCTTGACCTCGTCGATCGAATAGAGGCGCTGGACCTTCTCGACCGGGGGCTGTTCGAGGAACTCGTAGTAGTCATCGGGGCTCTCGACGTCCTCGGAATCGAGAATGTATTCCCGGCGCGGGATGGTCAGCCGCATCGGCGGCAGGTCGTCGCCGGGATCACGCCAGTCGCTGTCATCTTGATAGTGCCGCTCGTCGACATAGCTCAGCACATATTCGCGTCCATCCGGCGCGATGCGCGAACGCTGGATAACGTCGCCATAGCGGTTGCGGATGGTGACGATCCGGACACCGTTGTCACGCTCGACGATTTCCCGGGTGCGATCGCCCGACAGATCCTCATAGTAGACTTCTTTGGCACCGCGGGTGACGCGCGGGGCGTCATTGCTCTGGACAAATGTCTGGTTGTTGAACTGTAGGATGACGCGATCGCCGAGTTTCCTGACGACGTCGACGCCTTTCGGACGCCGACGATCGCGGGCGATCTCATCGGGCGCACGCTCTACGCGCGTGCCCTTCTCCTCGGTCACCGGGACGATCTTCTCGGGCTTGATCTCCTGCTGTGCGGCCCTGTCGTCGGTGGGCGGCGGACCCTGGTCGACGGGAGCAGCCACCGGCTTGCGGCCCTGATCGCCACCTTGCTGGGCATTTTGCCCGCCATTCTGCTGCTCGCCATCCTGCTGAGCATTCTTGTCGCCACGTTTGCGGCCGCCGCCCCTGCGCTCGACGTCCTTCTGGCTGTCCAGGATGGGAGCGGCGTTTGGATCGGCCGGTGCTTCGCCTTGCACCGGGTTTTCGCCCTGTGCCGGTGCTGCCGTCTGACCATTGGCCGGTTGTTCGCCGGTGGTGGGTTGTTCGGCCGTCGCCGGCTGCTCGCCAACAGGTTTCCTGCCGTGCTTCTTCGTCGTGTCCTGGGGCTGCTCGCCTTGGGCCGCCGGCTGCTCGCCGGCAGGGGCCGTCGCCTCTCCAGCGGGAGCTTCCTTCGGCGTCGGGGCGACTTCAGGTTGGGCTTGCTGATCCTGCCTGTTCTTCTTGCGCGGCTGGGCCTGCTCGCCGGGCTGATTGTCGTTGGCCGGCGCGACCTGTTCGGCCGGCGTCTGCTCGGTCTGCTGCTGCTGATCACGCTTCTTCCTGCGCGGCTGCTGTTCCCCTGCGGGTGCTGCCTGTTCGGCCGGCGCCTGCTCGGTCTGCTGCTGCTGGTCACGCTTCTTCCTGCGCGGCTGCTGTTCCCCTGCGGGTGCTGCCTGTTCGGCCGGCGCCTGCTCGGTCTGCTGCTGCTGGTCACGCTTCTTTCTGCGCGGCTGCTGTTCCTCTGCCGGTGCTGCCTGTTCGGCCGGCGCCTGCTCGGTCTGCTGCTGCTGGTCACGCTTCTTTCTGCGCGGCTGCTGTTCCTC
>NZ_RZPB01000037.1:0-18018 GCF_003998535.1 Mesorhizobium sp. M7A.F.Ca.AU.002.02.1.1
CCTATCTGGCGCATGAAGAGGCCGGCTGGCGGCGCGACTTCTTTGCGCTCGTCGGCCTCGGCGATCTTTTCGAGCACGGCAATTTGCCGGAAAAGGCCAGCCCGGTCGGCGCTTATATTGGCCAACTGACCGCCCAGGCAGCGGCCGAGCTTGGGCTGAGCGAGAAATGCCGGGTCGGCGCCGGCGTCATCGATGCCTATGCCGGTGCGCTTGGCGTGCTCGGCGGCTTTGCCGGCGACCAACAGGACATCGGCCGGCATTTGGCGCTGATCGCCGGCACGTCGAGCTGCGTCATGGCGATGTCACCGGATCCGCAGCCCTTCGCCGGCGTCTGGGGTCCCTATTACGGCGCGGCGCTGCCCAGGCTGTGGCTGTCGGAAGGCGGCCAGTCGGCGACCGGCGCCCTGCTCGACCACATCATCCGCTGGCACGGCGCCGGCGGCGAGCCGGATGCCGCCATGCATGCGAAGATCGCCAGGCGTGTCGCCGAGCTGCGCGCCACCGAGGGCGACAACCTTGCCGCGCGGCTGCATGTGCTGCCCGATTTTCATGGTAACCGCTCACCGCTCGCCGATCCGCATGCCGTCGGCGTCGTCAGCGGGCTGACGCTGGACTCCTCCTTCGACAGCCTGTGCAAACTCTACTGGCGCACCGCCGTCGGCATCGCGCTCGGCGTGCGCCACGTGCTGGAGGCGCTGAACGAGAACGGCTATCTGATCGATACGCTGCATGTCACCGGCGGCCACACCAAGAACCCGCTGTTGATGGAGCTCTATGCCGACGCCACCGGCTGCACGGTGATCGAGCCGCTGGCCGACGAGGCGGTGCTGCTCGGCACCGGCATGATCGCCGCCACCGCGGCCGGGCTGTTTCCCGACCTCAACGCGGCCTGTCTTGCCATGCAGCAAGGCGGCAGGACGCGCGCGTCGAACCCGAAATCATCAGGGCGTTTCGACCGCGACTACAAGGTTTTCCTCGAGATGCACCGCCAGCGGCGGATGCTGGACGCGATCCGCTAGAGCACCGGGGCCGGTCCCTGGCTCAATCCGTTCCCGTCCCTCCTCTCTTGCCTTCATGTCGCGTTTCGTCCAGAAGCTGACGCAAACGCCGCGAAACCGAAGGTTTTGCCGTTTGAAATGCGGCTTCCGGCTTTAATGCCGACGTGCCGTATCTGGAAAGAGCGGAACAATGTCTGCGATCGAAGCCGGCGCTCGCGCGCCGGAAAATCTTTGGCGTCAGGAAATCAGGGCGACGCTGGCGCTCGCCTGGCCGATGGTGCTGACCAATCTCGGCCAGACCGCGATGACGGCCACCGACGTCATGATGATGGGCCGGCTGGGGCCGGATACGCTGGCCAGTGGCGCGCTTGGCGCCAACCTCTATTTCATGCCGCTGATCTTCGGCCTCGGCCTGATGCTGGCGACATCGCCGATGATCGCCACCGAGCTTGGCCGCCGCCGCTATTCGGTGCGCGACCTGCGCCGCACCGTGCGCCAGGGCCTGTGGCTGGCGATCCTGATCTCGATCCCAATCTGGCTCGTGCTTTGGCACGGCGAAGGCATTCTGCTGGCCATGGGCCAGGAACCGGCACTGGCGCATCAGGCCGGCATCTATCTGCGCTGGCTCGAATGGGCGGTGCTGCCCTTCTACTTCTATATCGTGCTGCGCTCGTTCATCTCGGCGCTGGAGCGGCCGGGCTGGGCGCTGGTCATCGTCTTTGTTGCCGTCGCCTGCAATGCCTTCTTCAACTGGGTGTTCATGTTCGGCAATCTCGGCGTGCCGTCGATGGGCATTGCCGGGTCGGGCCTTGCCACCTCGCTGTCCTCAACGCTGATGTTCATCGGCCTGGCTGCCGTGGTGATGCTGGAGAAGAAGTTCCGCCGTTATCGTCTGTTCGGACGGTTCTGGCGATCGGACTGGCCACGCTTCAAGGGCCTGTTGCGGCTCGGCCTGCCGATTGCCGGCATTCTCGCCTTCGAGGTGACTATCTTCAATGCGGCCGCCCTGCTGATGGGCCTGATCGACGCGGATTCGCTGGCCGCGCACGCGATCGCCATCCAGATCGCCTCGATCTCCTTCATGGTGCCGCTTGGCCTCAACCAGGCGGTGACGGTGCGCGTCGGCCTTGCGCATGGCGCCGGCAATCCGCAAGGCGTGTCGCGCGCCGGCTGGACCGCCTTCGTCATCGGCGTCTCGTTCATGGCGCTGATGGGGCTGGTGATGATCCTGTGGCCGCATCCGCTGATCAGCGCCTTCATCGATCTGAGCAATCCGGCCAATGCCAGGGTGATCGAACTTGCCGTGTCGTTCCTGGTCTTCGCGGCGCTATTCCAGGTCTTCGACGGCGCCCAGGCGGTGGCCGCCGGCATGCTGCGCGGCCTGCACGACACCAAGGTGCCGATGATCTATGCCGCGATCGGCTATTGGGGCGTCGGCCTGCCGCTCGGCGTGCTGCTCGCCTTCCATTTCGGCCTGCATGGCGTCGGCATCTGGATCGGCCTGTCGACGGGGCTGGCCGTGGTGGCCGCGCTGCTGCTGGCGCGCTGGCTGCGGCGCGACCGACTGGCCCCGCCGCTCGCGTTCGGGCATTGAAACAGGACGGTTGGGCTC
Organism: Mesorhizobium sp. M7A.F.Ca.AU.002.02.1.1; assembly: GCF_003998535.1. NCBI lineage: Bacteria > Pseudomonadati > Pseudomonadota > Alphaproteobacteria > Hyphomicrobiales > Phyllobacteriaceae > Mesorhizobium > Mesorhizobium sp. M7A.F.Ca.AU.002.02.1.1. The sequence goes on from NZ_RZPB01000037.1 coordinate 2,611, forward strand.
GGCGGCTGTTGTCCTGTGGACGTTGGCTCATTGAACGACGTCTGCAGAACTCCCTCGAAATCCGGCGCCGCGCTGGAGGCGGTCAGAATGTCGGCGGCGTGTTGACCCAGAGGATGCGGACCGTGGTCGAACCGATATTGCGGTAGCCGTGGCCGAGTTCGGAGTTGAAATAGAACGCGTCGCCTGCCTCGAGTGCCACCACGTTCGCCTCGACCAGCAATTCGACGGAACCTTCGAGCACGTAGCCGAACTCTTGTCCCTTGTGGCTGATCAACTCGGGGCTGCCGCCGCCGGCCTCGATCACGTGGACGTTGATCTGCAGCAGATATTCCGGACCGGACGGCACCAATTGCTCGAGCACGACATGGTTGCCCGAACGCCGATGTCCCGTCTCCATGTGCGGACGCTCGTTTTGCCGCAAAACGAACACTTCCGAGGCATTGTGCTGCAGCGTGCCGAACATCGCGTTCATGTTGATGCCCAGTGCCTGCACCAGCCGGTGCAGAGCCGCCATGGACGGCGTAGCGCGGTCGTTTTCGATCTTCGAGAGATAACCCTCTGTCAGCCCGATGCGGGCGCCGAGCTCTTCCAGGCTGAGGCCAAGCACCTGTCTGGCATGGCGCAGCTTGACGCCGATCCTCGGGGTTCCGTTTCTGTCGCGCATGTCAGGTCCGCGTCTTCATCCAGTCCGCCAGCTTCGCCAGCAGGAAATCGACTTCCGCCTCGGTGTTGTAATGAGCCAGCCCGATGCGGACGACACCGTTGCGGTCCGCAAGCCCCAGCCGCTTGATTGGCTCCAAACCGTAATTGTGACCGTGCCAGAGATAGATGCCTTCCTCTGCCATCGCCCTGGCGATGTCCGCGGGATCGGTTCCGTCAACGGTGATCGACACGGTAGGCACACGGCGCGCCAGCGCCGCCACATCGGATATGCCCTGGATCAAGACGCCATCAATTCTGGACAATCCGGCAATCAGCCGTGCTGTCAGGACACGCTCATAACGGTCGGCGACTTCAATGCCGGCGACGATTCGCTCCCGCCGCGTCGCCTGCGGGTGGACGTTGCCGAAGGACTGTCCGAGCCAGGCATAGTGCTCGACGGCGCCAAGCACCCCGGCAAGCGCCTCGCGGCTTGTCGTTCCCGTCTCGAATTTTCCAGGTGGCGTATTGGAAGCCGCGCGCACCTTATAGGCGGTCAGCGCCTGCAGCAGATCGAAACGGCCCCACAACACCCCGTGATGCGGTCCAAAAAATTTGTAGGCCGAGCAAACCAGGAAATCACAGCCGATCTCCTGGACGTCGATCACCCCATGCGGCGCGAACTGCACCGCGTCGATATAGCTCAGCGCCCCGATCGCGCGGGCGCGCTGCGCGATCCGCTTCACGTCGTTGATCGTGCCGGTAACGTTGCTGGCATAGCCGACAGCGACCAGCTTGACGTCCTCGTCGATAGTCGCCTCCAGCGTCGACAGGTCGAGTTCGAAGGTTTTTGGATCGAGGTCGATCCAGCGTACTTCAAGCCCCCGATCCTCCGCCAGCATCAGCCAGGGTGCGACGTTGGCGTCATGATCCATGCGCGTCAGCACGATGGCGTCGCCGGCGTTCAGATCGCGGCCGATGGCGCGCGAGACGGCGAAAGTCAGAGTTGTCATGTTCTGGCCGAACACCACCTCACGCCGGTCGGCGGCATTGAAGAAATCGGCCATCGCCTGATGCGCGTCGTCGACCATCGCCTGGGCCGCGAGTGAGGTTTCGAAATAGCCACCAAGATTGGCGTTGGTTTCGATCATGACACGCGTCATACGCTCGATCGAACGGCTCGCCATCTGGGTTCCCGCGGGATTGTCGAAGAAAATCCGCTTCTTCGGCTCGGCACCTCTCGCCATCGCCGGAAAAGCATCGCGGACTGTATCTATATCCATGTCTGAATTCCGTGTCTGATGATCGTTGTGCGGCGGCCCCTCGACCGCCGCCAGCAGCGGCTTCACGCGTTCAGCCGGCCGCTTCATGGATGGCGACAGCGCGAGCCGGGAAGCCAGATCCGGCCTTTGGCTTTGGCCAGCTTGCCATTATCAACGCGCCGGCTTCGGGCACCTTGTCGAGATTGGCCAAGAGCTCGATCTGCCAGCAGTCGCGCGACAGCACATAGTATTCCAGGCTTGCGTCACCTGCGGAAGTGGCACGGCCGGGATCAGTGTCCATGCCCTCGTGCCCGATCGCAGCAACACCGCGGCGTTCCAAAAGCTCCTCCAGCACCGGCTTCGACCAACCAGGCGCATGGGAGATACCGTCGGCCGACTTGTTCCGAAACGCCACGGGGTCCGGCCAGCGCGGCCACCAGCCGGTGCGAAGTGCGACAAAACACTTTTCCGGGATACGGCCGTTCCGCGCCTCCCAGGCCGAAATATCGTCGAGCGTCGGCGTCGCGTCGGGATCGGCGGCGACCCTGTCGCTGATGTCGAGGATGACCAGCGGCAGAAGCATCTCCGCCACCGGCAGTTGGTCGATCGAGCGGCCGCCGTCGATGAAGTGCACCGGCGGATCGACATGGGTGCCCCACTGTCCGACGAAGGCGTAGTGGTGGACCTGGAAGGCATCGCCCTTCGAAAAATCGAGCAACGCACTGCGCTCCTCGTCCGGGAAGGCCGGGAAATGCGGCTGACCCGGATGAAACGCATGCGTCAGGTCGGTGAAGGTCGCGGCGGAGAGCCGCGACCTGTAGATGTCCCAAAGGGAGCCCGGAGTGGACAAGATCACGGCTCCGCGACGAAGGTCGGTGCCGCTTCACTTGCCAGGACAAGCTTGCCGTCCTTGACACCAATGACCGAGACCGACTTGTCCGGCACCGAAATGCCCGGGCGGTAGGTGATCGTGCCGGTCACGCCGTCGAGCCCGGACGTAGCGGCCAGCGCGTCACGGATCTTGGCCGGATCCGGCGCACCGGCACGCTTGATCGCGTCGGCCATCAGCTTGACCGAGTCGTAGCCGAGCGCAGCGAACGCGTTCTCCGGGGCATTGCCGACCGACTTGGTGTAGGCGTCGATAAAGGCCTGCACCTTCGGGGTGGCGCCCTCACCGATATAGGCGTGGGTGGTGAAGTAGGTGTCCTTGGCCGCGTCGCCGCCGACCTGGATCAGCAAGGGCGTGTCGTAGCCGTCGCCGCCGACCACCGGCAGGTTGATGCCGGCCTGGCGCATCTGCTTCAAGATCAGGCCGATTTCCTCGGCATTCGACGAGGCATAGACGAAGTCTGGCTGCGGCGACAGCGCCTTCAGTTTGGCGATCTGCGCGGTAAAGGTCTTGTCGCCGATCTTGTAGGTGTCGCGCTCCAAAATCTTGCCCCCGCCATGCTCGTAGGCGGTGACGAAGTAGTCCGACAGCAGCGTTGTGTATTCAGTGCCGATGTCGGTCAGCAGGTAGGCGGTTTTGCCGTTCAGCTTGTTCAGCGCAAATTCCGCGCCAACCGCAGCCTGAACGTTGTCGCCGAAGGCGGCGAGGAAGATCTCGTTGCCGAGCTGGCTAGGCAATTTCGGCGAGGTCGCGCCTGGCGTTATGAACGGTATCTGCGCCGTCTGGACCTGCGGTCCGATGGCCAGCACCGAGTCGGAATCGGCGAAGCCGATGATGCCGACGACCTTGTCGCTGTCGATCAACTGGCTGGCGACGGTCGAGATCGTCGTCGAATCGCTCTTGGAATCGTAGATCACCAGTTCTATCTGCTGGCCGAGCACGCCGCCGGCGGCGTTGATTTCGCTCGCTGCCAGCTTGGCGCCATTCAGCATCGGACCGTCGAGCGAGGCCTGGATGCCGGTCAGGTTTGCCGGATAGCCGATCTTGATGGTGTCGGCAGCAAGTGCCGTGCTGGCCGAGGCAAGCGCGAAGAATGCGCCCAGTCCCAGGCCGATGGTACCGCGTCGAGTGAGTTTGATCATCGTTTTCGTTCCTCTGTCTGGTTCACCGTTGCCGATCTTTGGGTTGATCCGAACATAAGTTCCCGGTCCCCCATGATCCCCTTCGGCCGGAAGATCATGACTAGAATGAAGATGAAGCCGAGCACGATCTGGCTGGCGCCAAACAGGGCCGGCACCGCGAAATCGCCGATCGTGAAGCCGCGTTCGACCGAGCGCAGGATCTCCGACAACAGCGAAACGCAGATGACGCCGACCACCGCGCCGGTCAGGGAGCCCATGCCGCCCAGCACCAGCATTGTGATCAGACTCATCGTCAGCGCGAAGTAGAAAGTGTTCGGCGAAAACGAGCCGAGATAATGCGCATAGAGCGACCCGCCGACGCCTGAGAAGAACGCGCCGATGACGAAGGCGATCAGTCTGGTCCGCAGCACGCCGATTCCGACAGCGCTGGCCGCGATCGTGTCGTCGCGCACCGCCTTCATGGCGCGCCCGAAAGGCGAATAAACCAGGCGCGCCAGAACGAACACCGTGATGGCGAGCCAACCCATCACCCAGGGCAACGTCGTCTCCAGCGGCACGCCGGTAAACGTGCGGGCACCTCGGGTGAAATCCGACGCATTGATCAGCACCACGTTGACGATAATCAAGAATCCCATCGTCGCCACCGAAACGAAATAGCCCGACAGGCGCATCAAGGGATAACCGACGACCACCGCAAGCAATGCCGTCAGAAGACCTGCCACCAGCGTCGCCGGCAGGAAGGGGAGGCTGAAAGCATGCAGAAACCCCGGCAGATGCGGCAGCAATGCCATCTTCTGCTGCACCGGGATCGACAGGATTCCCGAAATATACGCGCCGGCGCCGATGAAGCCGACATGGCCGAGCGAAAACACGCCCGTAAAACCGTTGCTCAGCGACAGCGCCAGCACCAGGATTGCATTCAGCGCGATCAGCAGGATAATCCGGACGAAATAGTCGCTCAGCACGTGCGGCGCACCGAATGCGACAGCTGCCCCCGCCACCACGGCGACGAGGACGAGGAGTGTGATCCGCGCTTCCCGGCTCACAGCTTTATCTCCCGGTTTGGCTGGAGCAGCCCGCCCGGGCGCACCAGGAGAAAGGCGATCAGCACGGCGAAGACGATTGCGTCGCGATAGGACGAGACGCTGCTCGGCAGGAATGCGACGATGAATATCTCCAGCGCGCCCAATATGTAGCCGCCGACCAGGGCGCCCGCGATCGACCCGAAGCCGCCGATGATTGCCGCCACGAAAGCCTTCAGGAGCGGCGTGAAGCCCATCTGCGGCTGCACCACGCCGGCCTGTGCCGCCCACAAAATGCCGGCGAGGCCGGCATAGGCGGATGCGACGATGAAGGCGACGATGATCAGCCGGTTGACGTTCAGACCGACAAGGTGTGCCGCCGACATGTCCTCGGCTGCGGCGCGCATGCCGAGCCCAGTCGTGGTGCGCGTGATAAACCAGCCGAGGAGCAGCAGCGACACGAAGGTCAGCGCGATGGTCAGGAGATTGATGCTGGTGAAGGTGATGGCGCCGTTCGACATTTCCCAGGAGGTGTTGAGAATATCGGGGAGTGGAAAATTGCGCGGCGAGGAGGTGAACACCAGGATGCCGACATTCTCGATGATGTAGGTGACGGCGAGGCTGGTCAGCAGTCGCGCAACGTCGGGCGCGTCGCGGATCGGGCGGTAGGCGATGCGTTCGATGAGGAAGCCGGCGGCGGCGGCTGCGGCGATGCCGCAGATCACGGCGACCGGGAACGGAACGCCGATGCCGACCAGCAAGGCAACCCCGAAGGCACCTACCATCATGACGTCGCCATGCGCGAAATTGGTGAGCTTGAGGACGCCGAAGACGATCGACAGACCGACCGCCACCAGTGCGTAGAGGCTGCCGAGGCTCACCGCATTGACGATCTGCTGCAGGATATAGTCCAGCTGGGTCATGTTGCCGCCCCGAGATATGCCTGCGCCACGCGTTCGCTGTCGCGCAGTTCCGCGGACCGGCCAGACAGCGCCACCTGGCCCGTGCGCAGCACATAGGCACGGTCGGCGAGGTCCAGCGCGAGCGTGATGTTCTGTTCCACCAGCAGCATCGTCATGCCCTGGCGCTTCAGTTCGGCAAGCGCGCTGAAGATATGGCGGACCAGCAGCGGCGCAACGCCGAGCGAAGGCTCGTCGAGCAGCAGCAGGCGCGGCGCCGCCATCAGCGCGCGCGCCAAAGCAAGCTGCTGCTGTTCGCCGCCCGACAGCGTGCCGGCCAGTTGCTTCAGCCGCTGCTTGAGAATCGGGAACAGCATGAACATGCGCTCGCTGTCTCTGAGGATGGCATCCTTGTCGGTGCGGGTGCAGGCGCCGAGCCGCAGATTGTCAGCCACCGTCAGGCCGCCGAACAGGCGCCTGCCCTCCGGGCTCTGCGCGATGCCCAGACTTACGATGCGCGACGGAGCGACACCTCCAATCGGCTTGCCATCGAAGATGATCCTGCCGCCGCGCGGCCGCGACAGGCCGGAAATGGTGCGCAAGGTCGTGCTCTTGCCGGCGCCGTTGGCGCCCACCAACGCCACCACCTCGCCGGCATGGACGTCGAGCGAAATGCCCTTCAGCGCACGCACCGCGCCGAAATTGACCTCGAGGTTCTCGACACTGAGCAGAACGGGGCTAGGCGTGGCCAAGATACGCCTCCCGCACTTTCGGGTGTTCGCGTACCTGCTCCGGTGTTCCGACGCAGATCACCTCGCCAGTCGCCAGCACCTGGATGCGTTCGCACAGCGCCATGATCAGGTCCATGTCGTGCTCGACAACGACCACCGTTACGCCATAGCGGTCACGGATCGTCCGGATCAGCGCTGCCAACACCTTGGTCTCGTTGGAATCAAGACCGGCAGCGGGCTCATCGAGCAACAGCAGTTGCGGGCCGGTCGCCAACGCACGCGCAATCTCCAGCCGCCGCTGATCGCCGTAGGGAAGATCCGCGGCGACCCTGCCGGCCTGATCTGTCAGGCCCATGAGGTCGAGGAGTTCGTCGGCCTTCTGCCGGGTCGCGGCCACCCGCTCGCGATAACGCCGACCGCGCAGCACGGTATCGGCGGCGCCGACAGGATGGCGCAACTGCGCCGCCGTCAGCACGTTCTGCGCGACGCTGAGGCTGCCGAACAGGCGAGAGCCCTGGAAGGTGCGGGCGATGCCCATCGCGACGATCTGCGATGTGCGCAGGCCGACGATCGACCGGCCCTCCATCTCGATGCTACCGGAATTCGGCTGGGAGAAGCCGGTGATCAGGTTGAAAAGCGTGCTCTTGCCCGAGCCATTCGGCCCGATTACCCCAATGATTTCACGTTCGTGGAGCTCGATGGAATGATCACGCAGGGCAACCAGCCCTCGAAAGGCTTTTGTCAGCCCGACCGTCCTCAACAGCACTCGACTCGACTGTCTATCCACCCGCCGGTTTGCCCCTGTCCCTCGCCGCCCCGTTCGGCCCGGTCAAGCTTCAAATGGACAATTCGAACGGCAAGATGTCAAGTCCTATTCCCAAGAGGAAAGCTGTATGCCTGCCTCGGCTCGACCGTTGCCGCGACAGCACCGGCATCGATGCAGGGCCTGCAGTCCAGCGCGCCAGCGCTCGCTTCTCGAGCCTGCGCGCATAGTGCGTGGGCGCAAGGCACGAGACGAAGACGATCGGCGCCACCGGCCCGTAGACCTTGGGCGTCCTCGGACCGCGCTTGTGCTAGCTTGTTGTCTGTTCGGCGACAGCTTCTTCGAGGCCGGCTGCGGCCTGGGCGGCGAGAGCGCGCGCCGCCGCCTGTGAATCGTAGAATTCCTCGAGCGCATGAACCCTGCCCCACCGCAGCGTGAACACGTGGAGACCACGGTTGACGTAGGACGTATCGCCGTTGAGCAGGGTAGCGGTGCCATCCCACTGGGCAAACACGGTGGTATGCCACGGCCAGCCCTTCACCCACACGTGGTTGACCGTGAGATGGAGAGTGGGCAGAACACGGCCGAGGCGCTCGAACCACCGGCGCAGGGCCTGCTTGTCGTGGCGCTCGCCACCAAGCGCGTGTGCGCCACCAACCCGGTGATGGACATGCGGCGCGATGGCCTTCACCGCCGCATCCCAGCGATGGTTGTTGACGTCGTCGAAGCTCTGCCGGATCGATTTCTCGACAAAATAGCTGTAAAGCATGTGACCTCTCTCCAAACTTATCGGTGGCGCGCCGTTCCGACGCGAGACCCCGGCCAGCATCGCTCGGCCGCGGTCTGCGCGTCAGGTCAGGGCATTGTCGCGTCGGCTCGCAGGGATGTGTCCGTCTCGGTCGAGACCGTCACTTCCTCACCGGACCTTGAGAACGCGTAGAGCGAGCCCGGGTGGCCAGGTATGGAAAACGCCACGGAGTCACTGTTGGCGAGGCCCATGACAACCCGCAGCGGATCACCCCCGGTCTTCGGTGCGAAAGTGGCGGTGACCTCAAGCAGGTCGCCGTCCGGAACGTAGTAGACCACCATGTCCAGGTGTGCCTGGTGCAGGCTACCGCCTTCGATCGGGCGCCCGATGGTGGCTTCCTCGGCAAGAGCCGGGGTTGCAAGAAACAGCGCCGCCAGCAGCGAGGCGCCCAAGGTTTTGCGGATCATCTCATTTGTCCTTTTTTAGATTGCGTTCACCCTCTATATAGGGTATAGATTACGAATGCAATCTAAAAAAGGAGATGACGATGCGTGTAAGTCGCACTCAGGCCGCGGAAAACCGTGAGACCGTGATCAATGTGGCAAGCCGGCTTTTTCGGGAGCGCGGGTTCGACGGCATCGGCCTCAAGGATCTGATGAAAGGGGCCGGGCTGACCCAGGGCGCCTTTTACAAGCAATTCGAGTCGAAGGACGATCTGGCGGCGCTGGCGTCCAGGCGGGCGATGGAAAGCGCCACCCACAAATGGTCGGCCGCGACCGCGGCAAATCCCGGGAACCCGCTCGACGGGGTGATCTCATTCTACCTCAGCATGGATCATCGCGGAGAAAAGATGGACGGCTGCCCGGTCGTTGCGCTCGGCTCGGATGCCGCCAGGCAAGGTGCCGAGGTGAAGGCGTCATTCGAAGCCGGCATCAAGGCGTACCTCGAGATGCTCGGCGGTTGGGTTGGCGAGGGCGACATCGAAAAGACCGGCAACAAGGCAATGGCCGTTCTCTCGACGATGGTCGGCGCGGTCGTGCTGTCGCGGGTCGTCAACGACCCCGACCTTGCGCAGGCTTTTCTGGATGCGGCGGCCGATCAGGTTCGCGAAGCAGTCGCTACTTGAACGGCGCGAGCAGCGCCGCCAGCACAGCAAGGATAGGAGAGCAGATGGAACGGATTGTCGTCACGGGCATGGGTGCGGTCACGCCCCTTGCCGCCAATGTCGAAGCGTCCTGGTCACGCCTGCTTGCCGGCCGGTCTGGCGTTCGCAGGCTTCCTGACGATGTGGTGGGAGAGCTGCCGGCTAAGATTGGCGGCGTGGTTCCCTCCCTGGGCGAAGACCCCGAGGCTGGTTTCGATGCCGATGCCGTCCTGTCCGCGAAGGATCAGCGCAAGGTAGACCGGTTCATTCTCTTCGCGCTGGCGGCGGCGGAAGAGGCGCTTGCGCAGGCGCAATGGAAGCCTGCCTTGGAGACGGATCGCCTGCGCACGGCCACGATCATCGCTTCAGGTGTCGGCGGGTTCCCGGCCATCACCGAGGCGGTGCGCACGGTGGACCTGCGTGGCGCCCGCCGCCTGTCTCCCTTTACGGTGCCGTCCTTCCTGGTGAACCTCGCGGCGGGCCACATCTCGATCCGTCATGGCTTCAAAGGTCCACTCGGCGCACCGGTGACGGCGTGCGCGGCAGGCATCCAGGCGATCGGCGACGCCGCCCGCCTGATCCGCGCCAACGAAGCCGACATCGCCGTGTGCGGCGGAACGGAAGCGTGCATCAACACCGTCAGTCTCGGCGGTTTCGCCGCCGCTCGTTCTCTTTCAACCGGCTTCAATTGGGCGCCGGCCCAAGCCTCGCGCCCTTTCGACACATCGCGCGACGGCTTCGTCATGGGCGAAGGGGCCGGCGTGCTGGTCATCGAGGCGTTGAGCCACGCGTTGGCGCGCGGCGCAAAACCGATTGCTGAGCTCGTCGGCTACGGCACGACGGCGAATGCCCATCACGTCACCTCCGGGCCAGAGGACGGCGACGGCGCGCGCCGGGCCATGCAGATCGCGATTGCCCAGGCAGGGATTTCGCCACGCGACGTTCGTCATCTCAATGCGCATGCGACCTCCACGTCAGTCGGCGACCTGGGTGAGATCGAAGCGATCAAGAGCGTGTTCGGGCGCGATTTCGCGATAGCTGTCAGTGCCACGAAATCGGCGACCGGACACCTGCTCGGAGCGGCCGGCGGGCTTGGTGCGATCTTCGCAATCCTGGCGCTCAGGGATCAGGTCGCCCCGCCAACCCTCAACCTGGGCGAGGCCGATCCGGCCGGCGACGGAATCGACTTCGTCGCCAACGCACCCCGGCCCATGGAGATGGAGTACGCGATCTCCAATGGCTTCGGCTTTGGCGGCGTGAATGCCAGCGCCCTGTTCAGACGCTGGAACTAGCGGTGGCCAGACGCAGTCATGACCGACGCCCTTTGCCCCGGCCTATCTCAATGCTTTTCCCAATCCGATCCAACGCAAAGAAGGATATGATTTCCATGAACAAGACCAGTCCCGGCGTCGCCCTTGTCACAGGGGCATCTTCCGGCATCGGGCGCGCTACCGCCGACGCCTTGCTCGGCGCTGGCTTTCGCGTCTTCGGAACCAGCCGTCGCACGGCCTCACAGCAATCCGCCGGCGTGACCATGCTGACCTGCGACGTGACCGACGACGCGTCCGTCGCGACAATGGTCGATGACGTTCTGGCCGCGGCCGGACGCATCGACGTGCTTGTCAACAATGCCGGCATGGGGCTGTTTGGCGGCGCGGAGGAGTCCTCGACCGCCCAGGCCAAGGCGCTGTTCGACGTGAACGTCTTCGGCGTCTTGCGCGTGACCAACGCGGTGCTGCCGGCAATGCGGCGCCAAGGGAAGGGCAGAATCGTAAATTTGAGCTCGGTACAGGGGTTCATCCCCGCTCCCTATTTCGCGCTTTACTCGTCGACCAAACACGCCATCGAAGGGTATTCCGAGTCGCTCGATCACGAATTGCGCCCCTTCGGCATTCGCGTTTCGCTGGTGGAGCCCGCCTATACCCGCACATCATTCGAGGACAATCTTGCCGCCCCCGACCGGTCGCTCGAAATCTACGACTCCGCGCGCGCCGGGATGACTATGTCAGTGCGGAAATCGATGGAAAAAGGCGATGCGCCCGAAGTGGTCGCCAAGACCATTTTGGCAGCAGCGACCGATCCCGCGCCGAAGAAACGCTATGCGGCGGGAAAAATGGCGCGCCAGGTCAGTTTCCTGCGCCGTTTCGTCCCCGCATCCGAATTCGACAAGAGCCTGCGCAAGCAGCTTGGGTTGCCGGTCTGAAATCGGGCGCTGCCTTGGCGCGTCAGCGAGCAGCCGCCTGTTTCTCGAGCCTGCGGGCGTATTGCGTCAGCGGAAAGCACATGACGAAGAAGATCAGCGCCACCAGCCCGTATACCTTGAACGGTTCGAAGGTCGCATTGTTGATGGCGTTGGAGGTCCGCACCAGCTCCTCGAAGCCGATGATCGAGGTGAGCGCCGTCGATTTGATCAGCTGCACCAGGAAGCCGACGGTGGGTGCGCGGGTGATCGAAAACGCCTGCGGCAGGATGATCAGCCTGAGTTCCTGCAGATAGTGCAGGCCGAGGCTGGCACCGGCGTCCCATTGACCGAGGGGTAGCGCCGCGACGCCGGAGCGCCAGATTTCGGCGAGATAGGCGCTGGCGAAGAAGGTGAGGCCGAGCGCCGCCGCCGTCCAGGGTTCGATGCGCAGACCAAGCATCGGCAGGCCGAAGAACATCAGGAACAGCTGCATCAAGAGCGGCGTCCCCTGGAACAGGGCGATGTAGCCGGAGGCGACACGCCGGCTCCATTTGTTCTCAGCGATCCTGAAGAACAGCACGATCATGCCGACGATGCCGCCGCCGATAAAGGCGGCCAGCGATAGCAGCACCGTCCAGCGGGCGGCGAGCAGTAGGTTGCGCACGATGTCCCAGAAGGTGAACTCGATCATGACACACCGGCTCCGAGCGCGCGGCGCCCGCCTGACACCAGCAGCCGGCGCAAGGCCATCGACAGAGCGAGATAGACCAGCGTCACGACGAAATAGGTCTCGAAGGAGCGGAAGGTGCGTGCCTGCAGCATGTCGGCCTCGTAGGTCAGCTCACGCACGGCGATCTGCGACACGACGGCGGACTCCAGCATCATGATGACGATCTGGCTGGTGAGCGCGGGGTAGATGATCTTGAGCGCCTGCGGCAGCACGATCTTGACGAACACCTGGCGTGGCCGCAGCCCAAGGGCCAGCGCTGCTTCCGTCTGCCCGCCGGGCACGGCGTCAAGCCCGGCGCCGACGATCTCGATGGTGTAGGCCGCCATGTTGAGCGTCATCGCCAGCATGGCGGCCAGGAGCGGGTCGAGCCGGACGCCCAGGCTGGGCAGCCCAAAGAAGATGAAGAACAACTGCACCAGGAACGGCGTGTTGCGCATCACCTCGACATAGCAGGCGATTGCCCGCTTGAGCAGCACCGGGCCGTTTCGCCGCCCCGCGGCACCCAGGATGCTGAGCAGCGTTCCGGCCAGCGTGGTCACGGCGATCAGCAGGATCGTCGTGGCCGCGCCATGCGCGATGTCGCCCAGGGCACCCGGGAGCCAGCCAAAGGCCACGGAAACTCAATCCTTGAGATTGTCGGGATTGAGCGGCGTCTTCAGCCAGGCTTTCGAGCTTTCGTCCAGCTTGCCGTCGGCCAGCATCTTGGCGACCGCATCGTTCACGGCCTTCTTCAGGCCGTCTTCGTTCTTGTTGAGGCCGATATGCGAGGGCGAGGTCAGAAGCTGGAACTTCTGCTCCGGCTTCAGTGCGTCCTGCTTGGCCAGCACCTGCGCGCCGACATCGTTGCCGACGACCATCAGCTGCGTCTGGCCGGAGATGAAGGCCTGGATCACCGAATTGTAGTTGTCGAAGCGCTTGATGTCGGCCGATGCCGGTGCTGCCTCGGTGAGCGAGGTGTCTTCCAGCGTGCCGCGATTGACGGCGATCGACTTGTCGGCGAGGTCTTCCTTGCCTTTGACGGCAAGCGCTGCCGGACCGATCACGGCGATGTAGTAGGGCGCGTAGGCAGCGGCGAAGTCGATGACCTGCTCGCGTTCCTTCGAATAGCCGACGCTCATCAGCAGGTCGACGCGATGATCGTTCAGATACGGGATGCGGTTCTGGCCGGTGACGGCGATGGGATTGAGCTTCACCTTGAGCGTATCGGCGATGTATTGCGCGACATCCATGTCATAGCCCTTGAGGCTCATGTCGGCGCTGGCCGAGGAGAAGGGCGGAAAGTCGGCGAAGACGCCGACATTGATGGTGCCGGCCTTGGTGATGTCCGCCAGCGCATCGGCGCTAGCGGCCTGAACTGCGAGGCCGAAACCGGCCGTGCCGAGCATCAGCACGGCGGCGATGGAGGCAAATGTCTTACGGATTGTCATTGTCATTCCCCTGTCTGGAAGCTTTGTTTGTTCGGGTCGGCCGCCGGCTCCAGCGCGGCGGCTGCCTTTGCTTTTCTAGACGTCAGGCGCCCTTGCCTGTTATCGCCGGGCTGAACACCATCAGGCTCAGTATCTCGAACAGCACCTGTGCGGCGGCATGCGCCGTGTTGGTGGTCGAGTCGTATTGCGGCGCCACCTCGACGACGTCGCCGCCGACGATGTTAAGACCTTTGAGGCCGCGCAGCAGTTCGAGCACTTCGCGCGTCGTCAGACCGCCGACTTCCGGCGTGCCGGTGCCCGGCGCGAAGGCCGGATCGACGCTGTCGATGTCGAAGGAGACATAGGTCGGGCCGTCGCCGACGATCTTGCGCGCCTTCTCGATGATCGCCGGAATGCCGAGGCCGGTCACCTCCTCGGCATGCACCACGGTCATGCCGGACTCGTAGGTGAACTCCCACAGATATTCGGCCGAGCCGCGGATGCCGATCTGGATCGTGCGCGTCGGGTCGAGCACGCCGTCAAGCACCGCGTTGCGGAACGGGCCGCCATGGTGGAACTTGGTCATGTCGAACAGGCCACTGGTGTCGCAGTGGGCGTCGATATGGATCAACCCCACCGGGGCCTTCTTGCCGACGGCCTTCAGAATTGGATGGCTGATCGAATGGTCGCCGCCGATCGACAGCGGAATGACCCCGGCATCGACGATCTGGTTGGTGCGGCGCTCGATATCCTCATGGCTGGTCTCAAGCCGGTAGCGGCTGCGGAACGGCGTGTCACCAATGTCGGCGACCCTGAGCTCATGCGTCGGCGCGCATTCCAGCACGTGATTGTAGGGCCCGATGCGCTCGATGGCGCGCAACGCCCTTGGCCCGAAGCGCGAGCCCGGGCGGTTGGTGACGCCGAGATCCATCGGCACGCCGATCATCGCCACCTGCAAATCGCCGAAATCCGGATTGTCGGCCGATATTTCGCGGTAGGGCGCGGCAAGAAAGGTCGGGATGCCTGAATAGGGCGCCAGCCGCGTGCCGCTCTTGGAGAAGATCTTGTCGGCGACCTTGCGGAATTTCGGGTCGAACATCTCGCCGCCATGGCTTTCACCATATTTGCGACGCAACGCATCGAGCTTGCCGCGATCGTATCCCATGTCCGCTCCTCCTGGGCTGATGCAGTGCCGGCGCGGGTGACGCCTGCGAACCGACCGTCATCCGGCCGGGCCGCTGTCCCGCTGGCTGCCTGCAGATTTCATGTCTTGATGCTGTTCTAAACTCAAGTGTCTGGCAGTGGCATTGAAAAATCAATTGATATTGTTAGGGTGTTTTCTGTGAGAAAATCTCACAACAAAGTGGTACCATGACCAAGCGCCTGCCACCGCTCAATCCGCTGCGCGCCTTCGAGGCAACGGCTCGCCATGGTTCACTGACCAAGGCGGCGACTGAGCTGAACGTCACTCATGGCGCCGTCAGCCACCAGATCAAGGCGCTCGAGCAGTCGCTCGGTGTCAAGCTGTTCGAGCGGGTCGGCCAGCGAGTCAAGCTGACACCGCATGGCGCGGAGCTTCTGCCGGCGGTGTCGACCGCGTTCGACGGCATCGCCGCCGCCACCCAGCGCATGACAAGGCCGGCGAGCAGCGGCACACTTTCGGTCTCCTGCGTGCCGGCGCTACTGTTGCTGTGGATGACACCGCGGCTCGGCAGTTTCATGGCGCAATATCCCGACATAAGGCTGACGCTTATTCCTTCCAACGATCCCAAGGATTTGCGGGCGCCCAATATCGATGTCTGCGTGCATTATGGCGACGGCAGCTGGACCGATTGCTGGATGCGCAAATGG
>NZ_RZPB01000380.1:0-5901 GCF_003998535.1 Mesorhizobium sp. M7A.F.Ca.AU.002.02.1.1
GCACGACATGGCTGTCGCCGCCGGCGGTCAGGCCGACCATCTGCAGCTTCATGTCGCCGATGTCGGACCAGAACCATGGCACCGCAGAATAGGCGTCGGCATGGCCTGATATCGTGCGCGCGGCAAGCCGCGCCTGGTCGGTGGCATTCTGCACCGATTCCAGCCGCACGTCGCCGCCGGTGAACCAGTGACGGTAAGAGGCAGCATCGCCAATAGCGAGAATCTCCGGCACCGAAGTCCGCATCTGGTGATCGACGCGGATGCCGTTGGCGATGCCGAGGCCAGCTTCCTGTGCCAGTTCGACATTCGGCACGGCACCAATGCCGACAATGACCATGCGCGCCGGCAGTCTTTCGCCTGACGAGGTGATCGCGGCCACGACATGACCGTTTTCGCCTTCGAGCCCGGCGATCGAGGTGCCGGTGAGGATGCGCACGCCCGTCGCTTCCAGCCGTTGCCGGACGTGGCTCGCCACCACCGGCGCCACGGCGCGGCCGAGCAGCCGGTCCACCGCCTCGACCACTGTCACCGTGCGGCCGGCGGCCCTCAACGTGGCTGCGATCTCCAGCCCGATGAAACCGCCGCCGAGGATGACGACTTCGTCGGTTTGCGCGCTGAGGTCGCGAATCAGCCGCGCATCGGCCAGCGAGCGCAGCGACAGCACCCCGGACAGATCGGCACCGGGCAGCGGCAGCGTGCGCGGGCGCGAGCCTGTCGCCAGGATCAGGTGGTCGAAGGCAAGCGCACCACCGCCGGCAATATCCAAACTGCGGCGTCCGGCATCGATGCGATCGATCCTGACGCCAGGCCGGTAGTCGATGGCGCTGCCGGTGTAAAAGGCCTCGCCGCGCAAGGGTTGTGGCTTGGCCTCGGCATCCTTGATGAAGGTCTTCGACAGCGGCGGCTTGTGGTAGGGCAGTTCGTCCTCATCTCCGACGAGGATTACCGGTCCGTCATAACCGTCCTCGCGCAGACTTGCGGCCGCTTGCACGCCCGCATGGCCCGCGCCGACAATGACCACACCGTTCTTCATCGCACTCAATCCCGATTCTACCCTAGGATGTTCCGCCAGATGGCAATTGTCTGGCACCGCTGCAAGCGAGCTTTTGCGGGTCGCATCCGGGATGGCGGCTGTCAATCGCACAGTTCAGCGGCAAGACCGGTGCAGGAAAATGCATAAAGTTGACAGTCGCAGTTTAGAATAATTCTAAACTGTTGTTTCGATTGACTTTTCTTGCGGATTGTCATTGACATCCGACGGTGTCGCAGCTTTATGGAAGCTCGCGCGTCAGCGCATCCCTTTAATGTCTGGGCCTTGAACCCTTTCGATTGGAGGCATTTTGGTGTCTTTCTTCCGCGAACCGCGCGATGGCGCGGCATCTCTTGCGCCCAATGGCCCGCAGATGGCCTGGCGCCGGTTGCTGCGCGCGCCGTTTACAGAATTTCCGAGAAACTGGAGAGTGATCATGACAGCACGATATGGCAGCAGGCTTGCGGCGATCGGCGCCACTGCCCTGCTGACGGCGGCGGTATTCGTGTTGCCGGCAAAGGCGGAAACCGATGTAAAGGCGGTCATCAAGACCTATTCCGACATCGCGCTCGCGAAATACGAAGATTCGCTGACCACCGCGCAGGCGCTCGACAAGGCGGTCGACGCGCTGCTCGCCACGCCATCGGTGGAAACCCTCAACGCTGCCCGTGACGCCTGGAAGGCATCGCGCGTTCCCTACCAGCAGACCGAAGTCTACCGCTTCGGCAACAAGATCGTCGACGACTGGGAAGGCAAGGTGAATTCCTGGCCGCTGGATGAAGGCTTGATCGACTATGTCGCCAAGAGCTACGGCACCGAATCGGACGCGAACGCGCTCTACACGGCCAATGTGATCGCCAACAAGGAGATCGAGATCAACGGCAAGAAGGTCGATGCATCGAAGCTTTCGCCGGAATTCCTCTCCGGCACGCTGCAGGGAGCCGGCGGCATCGAGGCCAATGTCGCCACCGGCTATCACGCCATCGAATTCCTGCTCTGGGGCCAGGACCTGCATGGCACCGGCCCGGGTGCCGGCGAGCGCCCCGACACCGACTACGACCTCAAGAACTGCACCGGCGGTAATTGCGACCGCCGCGCCGAGTATCTGAAATCGGCCAGCGACCTTCTGGTTTCGGATCTTCAGGAGATGGTCGGCAACTGGAAGGAAGACGGCGCCGCCCGCAAGGCTCTTGTCGATGGCGAGCCGAACACGGCGATCTCGACGATCTTCACCGGCATGGGCTCGCTGTCCTACGGCGAACTGGCCGGCGAGCGCATGAAGCTCGGCCTACTGCTGCATGATCCGGAAGAGGAGCACGATTGCTTCTCCGACAACACCTACAATTCGCATCTCTACGACGCCATCGGCATTCGCGCGGCCTATCATGCGAGCTACACGCGTCTCGACGGCACCATCGTTTCGGGTCCTTCGGTGGCCGATATGGTGAAGGCGGCCGACCCGGCGATCGACAAGGAACTGTCTGACAAGCTCGATGTTTCGGTCGCCAAGATGGAGGCGATCAAGGCGCGTGCACTGGCCGGCGAGGCCTATGACCAGCAGATCGCCGAGGGCAACATTGAGGGCAATGCCACCGTCCAGGCGGCGATCGATGCGCTGATCGATCAGACCAAGTCGATTGAGCGCGCCGTCGGCTCCCTGAAGCTCAGCACCATCGCCTTCGAAGGGTCCGACAGCCTCGACGCGCCGGACAAGGTGTTCAAGTAAGGGGTAAACGACGGAGACTGACCCGGAGCCGGACAACCGGCTTTGGAACGGCCTCCGCCAGAAGATCAAGCCACACGGCGCGGGAGACGCCGTCAGCCAGCCGAGCAAGCCAATGCTGATTTGTCATTGCAACATCATCACCGAGAAGGAGATCGAGCAGACGATCGTCGGGCTGCTGGACCAGGATCCCTGGCAGTTGATCGTGCCGGCGAAGATCTATCATGCAATGCAAAAGCGCGGTCGCTGTTGCGGCTGCTTCCCAAATGTGGTGGAAACGATCATTCGGGTCACCGAAAACTACCACGCCCGCTCGGAGGCGAGCGGCGTGGATGTCGTTTCACACCTGGATCGCGTCAGAGGCCTGCGCATCCAATACGGGAGCAGAATTCATGAAAGGCGATCCGCAGATCATCGAGCGGCTTAACGAGGCCCTTTTTCTGGAGCTTGGGGCCGTCAATCAGTACTGGGTGCATTTCCGTCTGCTTGAGGACTGGGGATACGCGAAGCTGGCAAAGAAGGAGCGGGCGGAATCGATCGAGGAGATGCACCATGCCGACAAGCTCGTCGCCCGCATCATCTTCCTCGAAGGCCATCCGAACCTGCAGTCCGTGGCGCCGCTGCGCATCGGGCAGAACGTCAAGGAAGTGCTCGAATCCGACCTTGCCGGAGAATATGACGCACGTACCGCCTACAAGCGTTCGCGCGAAATCTGCAACGACGCCGGCGACTACGTGACGATGAAGCTGTTCGAGGAATTGCTGGCCGACGAGGAGGGTCACATCGACTTTCTTGAGACGCAGCTCGACCTGCTTGCCTCGATCGGCGAGGAGAAATACGGCCAGCTCAACGCCGCATCGGCAGACGAGGCGGAGTAAGGGCATGCGGGAATGCGGCGCCTGCTAGAATTCGTGCGCCGCTCGCGGCGGGCCAATGGCTCGCCGCCCCCTGAGAAGACGCCAGCCGGATTGGCGCGTCGGCGCTGTGTCATGCTCGTGTTGGCGCTTACCTCTTCGGCGATGGCGGGTGATCTTCAGCCGGCCGGCTTCGCTACCACGCGCACCGACCTCAATGCGAAGGATCAGGCGCGCGCCATCGCCGTCACCAGGCCGACCACGGATTTTTCCAGGCCAGAGCCGTTCGAACTGATGCAAGGTGGCGCCGGCACGTCCCGAAAGGACGTCAGCCGCGATTCCTTCTCGCAATCCTCGGCCAACCTCACCTTCGAGGAACAGGGCGACTTCAAGCTTGGCAATGCCCTTTTCCGCAAGAACTGGGTCTCGTCGCCATCCTCGACGCAGGCGTCGGACGGGCTCGGCCCGCTGTTCAACGAACGTGCCTGCCAGAACTGTCATCTGAAGGACGGCCGCGGCCGCCCGCCGCAAGGCGACGCCGGCACCACGTCGATGTTCCTGCGGCTGGCCCGCGACGCCAGCAGCGTGGAAGAGAAGGCGGCGCTTGCCGACCATGAGGTGCTCAACTTCCCCGACCCGGTCTACGGCAGGCAATTGCAGGAGCTCGCCGTACCCGGCCTGCCCGGTGAAGGCAGGATGCATATCGACTATCAGGAACGTAAGGTAGAGCTGACGGACGGCGCTGTGATCTCCTTGCGCAAGCCGAGCTATTCGGTTGACGGCCTTGGCTACGGGCCGCTTGACCCACGCACCACACTGTCGCCGCGCCTGACCCCGCCGATGATCGGCCTGGGCCTGATCGAACAGATCGCGCCGTCTGATATTCTCGCCCAAGCCGATCCGGACGACAGGGACGGCGACGGCATTTCCGGCAGGCCGAACATCGTGCGCGATAGCCTGAACGGGGAACTGACGCTCGGCCGCTTCGGCTGGAAGGCGCAGACCGCGTCGATCCGCCAGCAGGCGGCGGATGCCTTTGCCGGCGACATCGGCATCTCGACGCTCGAAGAGCCGAGGCATTGGGGCGATTGCACTGCTGCGGAGGCAAAATGCCTCGCCATGCCGAACGGCGTGCAGCAGCGTCTTGGCCCGGTCGAGGCGCCGCCGCCGGTGATGGATCTCGTCACCTTCTATTCGCAGAACCTGGCCGTGCCGTCGCGCCGGGACCTCGACCGGCCGGACGTGCTCGCGGGCAAAAAGACATTCTACGAGATCGGCTGCATTGCCTGCCATACGCCGAAATTCGTCACGCGCCGCGATACGCCCAATAAGGCGCAGGCCTTCCAGTTGATCTGGCCCTATTCCGACTTCCTGCTGCACGACATGGGGCCTGATCTGGCCGATGGCCAGGCCGTGGGCGATGCGACGGGCAATGAGTGGCGCACGCCGCCGCTGTGGGGCATCGGCCTGACCGAGACAGTCAACGGCAATTCCTTCTTTCTGCATGACGGGCGCGCGCGCAGCCTGGCTGAGGCGATCCTGTGGCATGGCGGCGAGGCGCAGAAAGCGCGCGACCGTTTTGCCGCCGCTAACGCGACCGAGCGTGACGCATTGCTCAAATTCCTGGAGTCACTGTGATGTTCAAGCGTTCTGCATTGTTTTTCGCTCTTCCGCTGGCCCTGCTGGGCGTTGTCCCTGCGTCGGCGGCGGTCAAAGCCTCCGACATCATCCAGCGGGCGATCGATGGCTTCGTCCGCCCGGCCTATGCCGGCCTGCACGAGCATGCGGAAGCCTTGACCGGATCCATGCGCAAGCTGTGCGTCACGCCCTCGCAAGGAGAGCTCGATGCCGCACGCGCCGAATTCTCCGCCACCGTCTATGCCTGGTCGTCAGCCGAAATCATCGGCTTCGGGCCGATCAAGGAGAACAACCGGCTGGAACGCATGCTGTTCTGGCCGGATCGCAAGAGCATTGGCCTGAAGCAGGTGCAGGCGGCGCTGTCGGCGAAGGATCCAACCGCCACAGATCCGGCACAGCTGGCCGGCAAGAGCGTCGCCATGCAGGGGCTGGGCGCGCTGGAGTTCGTGCTTTACGGCGACGGCGCCGATGCACTGGCCGGCAAGGATGATTCCTACCGCTGCGCCTATGGCACTGCTGTTGCCGGCAACATCGAAACCATGGCCGGCGAGGTCAGCGCCGCCTGGAACAAACCGGACGGCTTTGCAGCGCTTTGGGCCAATCCGGGGCCGCAGAACCCGCTCTACCGCGACGGCAATGAAGCGGTGACCGAACTG
>NZ_RZPB01000381.1:0-5815 GCF_003998535.1 Mesorhizobium sp. M7A.F.Ca.AU.002.02.1.1
AAAACAGCGTGTAGGAGTTGCCGCTGGCATAGGCCGCCTCACCCGTATAGGTGAAGAAGGTCAGGAACAATCCGCCGATCGCCGCCAGCAGGCCGGCCAGCGTGTAGGCGGCGAACTTGCCGCGCCGGATCGGCACACCCGACATGTAGGCCGCCGTCTCCGATGAGCCTGCCGCGTAGGCGGCGCGGCCAAGCACCGAGCGGCTGAACGGCACCCAGATCACCAGCACGATGGCCAGCAGCACGACGAGACTTGCCGGCACCACGCCGAACACACGACCGGTCAGCGCATCGGCCAGGTCCTCATTGACCGAGCCGCCCGGAAATGGCCGCAGCAACAGGCCGATGCCGTAATAGACGGCGCCTGTGGCAATGGTGGCGACAATCGGCTGCAGCCGGCCATAGATGACGATGGCGCCGTTGATGGCGCCGCACAGCAGTCCCACCGCCAGCACGGCGATGACGCCGAGCGTCGTCTGCATCGGCGTTCCCACCACCAGCCACGAAGCCAGGCAGTTGGTGAGGAGAAAAATCATGCCGACGGACAGGTCGATGCCGGCGGTGATCACCACCAGCGTCTGCGCCATGGCGACGAAGGCGAGCAGCACGCCCTTGTTGGCCGCCGTCTGCACCACATTGGCGGTGAAGCCGGCCGGATGGTTCGAGGTGTAGATGACGAACATGACGATGAAGATGCCGAACGCCAGCAGCGTTCCGCGCTGCTCGGCCAGCCAGTAGCGCCAATCCTTCATGCGCCCACTCCCAGGCCCACCCGGCTCTCCTCGCCATGGATGTTGAGCGCGCTTGATATCAGCGCCCGCTCGGTGATCTCGGCGCCGACCAGCTCGCGCTTGACCGCCCCGTCATAGAGCACAAGCACACGGTCGCAGCAGCCGATCAGCTCGTCATAGTCGGTCGAGTAGAACAGGATCGCAGCACCCGCGTCGGCCAGTTTGCGCATCAGCTGGTACAGCTCCTGCTTGGTGCCGACGTCGATGCCGCGCGTCGGATCGTTGAGCAGGATGATGCGCGGCTGGCGCATCAGCCATTTGGCGATGACCACCTTCTGCTGGTTGCCGCCCGAAAGCGCGCCGACCGGAATGTCGAGGCCCGCCGTCTTGATCGCCAAAAGACCGACCATGTCGTCGATCAGCCGCTGCTCGGCGGCACGGTCGATGATGCCGGCTTTCGACAACCGGTCGAGCGCGGCGAAGGACAGGTTCTCGCGCACCGTCATCGGCAGCATCAGCCCTTCGGTCTTGCGGTCCTCGGGAATGAGCGCCATGCCGATGCCGTCGTCGCGCGCAACGGATGGACTGGTGATCGACACAGGCTTGCCGTCGATCAGGATCTGGCCGCTGAGGCCGCGCAGCACGCCGAAGAAGGAGAGCAGCAATTCGCGCTGGCCCTGGCCGTCGAGGCCGCCAAGGCCGACCACCTCACCTGCCCTGACGGTCAGCGAGATGTCGTGCAGCCGGTCGGCCCATGAGAGCTTGCGGGCCTCGAGCCTGGGGGCCGCGGCGGCAGGCACGGCCGTCGGCTTGGGCGGAAAGATATGGCTGTATTCGCGGCCGATCATCAGTTCGACCACCTCATTGTCACTCTTCGAGCCGGCTGGATAGCTGGCGACATTGCGGCCGTTGCGGAACACCGTGCACTGGTCCGCCAGTTCGGCGATCTCGTTCATGCGGTGCGAGATGTAAAGCAGCGCCAGCCCTTCCGCGCGCAGCCGCTTCAGCACCGCGAAGATCTTCGAGACATCCGCGGCAGTCAGCGCGGAGGTCGCCTCGTCGAGGATGAGGATGCGCGGCTTGCGTGCCAATGCCTTGGCGATCTCGACCATCTGCCGGCGCGACAATGGCAGGTCCTTGACCAGCGCCAGCGGGTGGATGTCGGCGGCGCCGGCACGAGCAAGTGCTTCTTCGGCGATGCGGCGTTGCGCCTTGCGGTCGATCATGCCGAAGCGTTTGGGCGGGTCGGAAATGACTATGTTGTCGGCAACGCTTAGCTCGGGGACCAGCGACAGTTCCTGGAAGATGCAGACGATGCCGGCCTTATTGGCGGCACCCGGAGAGGCGAAGGTCGCCTCGCGCCCATCCAGAGTCATGCGCCCCTCATCGGGCGCCACGACACCTGCCATGACCTTGATCAGCGTCGATTTGCCGGCGCCGTTTTCACCGAGAATGGCGTGAATGCTGCCGGCTTCGACAACAAGCTCGGCCTTCTCCAGCGCGCGTACACCGCCATAGCGCTTGGATATGCCTTCCATACGAAAGAGCGGAGCCGCACCGTCCATCGGCCCTCCCAGGGCGATTGTGGAATTGAGACAAACGCCGCGGCTCAAGCCGCGGCGCCAGGTGACAGCCAGCGATGATTTACTGGTTTTCCTTGGTCTGACCCATGATTTCCTGGGCGCTGAAATTGATGCCGCAGGTCGGGAAGGAATTGCCGACGAAGAAATTGTCGGATTCCTTGGGGAAGTAATCCGTGCCTTCCTTCATGTTCGGGTCTTCGGCGATCGCCAGCGGCAGCTTCACCTCTTGTGGCACGACTTCGCCTTCGAGTGCGGCGATCGCGGTCTTGATGGCGACGGCGACCTGAGCCGGGCCCGAGCCCGCGGACGAGCACTTCAGCCCGTCGGCTGAATGCGCGGCGCAGAACTTGCGGAAGCCGTTCTCGGTCTCGCCGCCAAACGGCACGAACGGATGCTTGGCGTCGATCATCGCCTGCACGATGCCCGTGTCGCCGCCCTGCCCGGTGATGCCGTCGAACGGACCGTTGGTGGCGATCGCATCCGCGGTCACCTTCTGTGCCACGCCGTCATCCCATTTGCCGGCGACTTCGGTCACGTCCCACTTCTTGCCGGACGCATCGAACACCTCGTGGATGCCGTTGTGACGATCGGTGTCGACGGAGGTGCCGGCGACGCCGCGCACTTCCAGGATCTTGCCGCCGTTCGGTATCTTGCCGACCAGCCACTTGGCCCACAATTCGCCAAGACCCTTCTGATCGACATTGACGTTGATGGCGTCCTTGGTATCGAGAATGTTGTCGAAGGCGACCAGCACGATGCCCGCTTCCTTGGCACGCTTGATGACCGGACCGAAGGCCGTCGGGTTCTGGGCGTCGGTGACGATGGCGTCATAGCCGGAATCGATGAAATTGTTGATCGCCGAGATCTGTGCCGGCACGTCCTCGCCCGTCGAGACGACCTTGAATTCCTTGATCTTGGCTTTGACTTCAGGTTGCGCGGCGTAGGCCTTGGCCGTCTGCACCATCTGGATGCGCCAGGTGTTGGCGATATAGCCATTGGCGAAGGCGATGCGGAACGGCCCTTCCTTCTTGGGATATTTGAAGAATTTGGTCTCTGCGCTCCACGGCGCGAAACAGTCCGCCTGAGCGGCGGGACCCGACACGATTTCGGGTCCGGCGGCCATGGCGGCCGAATTGAGCATGACGAATGCAGTGGCGGCAACGACGCCACCAACGAGTGACTTGATCATCGATAATCCTCCCGATTGCAGTTCTGATTGTTCGTTTCGCAATGCGAATTTTTCGCGCGATGGACCGGCACCTCCCGCCTTGCCATGCGCTTCCTCGGCCGCCCGTGATGGCCGACCCGGTACCTCCCTTGTCGCCGCCAGCGGGGCGAAAACTATCATATTATCCATAATAAACAAGTATTAGTTGTCGCTTATGTATAATAAACAGGTGCGACCTATCGTTCATGCAACTGCCTGTAGGAGATGGTAGCGCTACCAAATCGGCGTGTAAACCGGCATTCGCACAGTCGCTTCTGTGCGTTTCAACGCGCCGTGCTCTCGCGGCGCTTGAGCTCGAAACCGAGATCTACGATCCGTTGCTCCGGTCTTTTGCCGGCGATCGCAGCAAGCGCCATGGCGACGGCACGCCGGCCGATCTCATAACGATGGGTGCGGATGCTGGTGACCGAAGGAAACGCCACCTGCATCATGTCGAGATCGTTGAAACCGACGATGCCGATCGTCTTCGGCACCGCGATCGAGGCGCGATGGCATTCGAACAAGACGCCGAGCGCGATGTCGTCATTGTTGCAGAACACCCCGTCGAGTGTCGGCACCTTGGCCAGCGCGTCGCGGAACATCTCGCGGCCGAGCGACACGCTGGACAGCACCGGCGTGGTGGTGACGAGGCGCGGGTCGAACAGGCCCGCGGCCTCCATCGCCGCGCGATAGCCGGCAAGGCGCCGCTGCGAACGCGGATCCATGCGCGCGCCGATGAAGCCGATGCGGCGATAGCCGGCCTCGATCAGATGCTCGGTCGCCGCCCTCCCGCCATCGAGATGCGAGAAGCCGACCATCATGTCGACCGGATCGGGACCGGTTTCCATCACCTGCACCACAGGGCAGCCGGCACTTTCCAGCAGCTTTCGCGAAGCCGGCGTCTGATCGATGCCGGCGACGATCAGCGCCGCTGGCCGTTGCGAACCGAACAGCTGCAGCAGCCGCTCTTCCTCGAGGCCGGAATAGTGGGTGTTGCCAAGCTGGATGCGGAACGGGCTGGCCGACAGGCTGTCATAGATGCCGCGCACCACCTCGGCGAAGACGTTGTTGGTAAGCGACGGCACCAGCACGCCGAACACCTCGGCGCGCGCCGAGGCCAGCGCCCGGGCATTCGGGTCCGGCACGTAGCCCAGTTCGTCGACAGCGGCCTGGATCTGGCGGCGCAACTCTTCGGAGACACGCTCCGGCTCACGCAGGGCGCGCGACACGGTGATGGCGCCGACACCGGCCTTGCGCGCGACATCCGCGATGGTCGGGCGGCCGCCGCCCCGGCGCGTGCG
Source organism: Mesorhizobium sp. M7A.F.Ca.AU.002.02.1.1 (assembly GCF_003998535.1). Lineage (NCBI taxonomy): Bacteria > Pseudomonadati > Pseudomonadota > Alphaproteobacteria > Hyphomicrobiales > Phyllobacteriaceae > Mesorhizobium > Mesorhizobium sp. M7A.F.Ca.AU.002.02.1.1. Next base: position 4,822 of record NZ_RZPB01000381.1, read on the forward strand.
CGGCTTGGTCAAAATCGAGTCCTCGCAAGATACAGATCGGAAGCCATCGCGCCCGCAGCCGTCATATGTTGGTCAAAGTGGGATATTTATCCGCGCGCTTCCTTCTCGACGCTAGGTCAATGTCCGCTCCCCAAAGAGAAAAATCAGCAGAGAAAGAAGACCAAACGAGACTAAAAATCCGGCCCATGCTCCAAACAGGAGCTTGCGAAGCGATCGGAATTCGTCAGCAACAAGAAATCTGTTGAAACGGCTATTCCTGCGGCCGGCTCGCTCGCTCCAACCAAGTGATCTTTCCTCAGTAGTGTCTACAAGCGCCCCGGTTCTGCCGAGCACCAGGATAATCGAATAGAAAATTGCGGCGGCGCCTGCGAGGCATCCCGCGGCGCAGGCCCACACCGCTATTGTTAGAAGAATGGGCTTACCGTGAAGATCGAGATGCATTTTGTGCGCCCGGAATAAGGCTTAAGCTGCAACCGTCAATGATCGCCGCGACCGCCACAATAACAGAACGATCGCCAGTATATTCAAAATATTCCAGGCAATGCCGTTCAGGAACGCAGCCGCATAAGAGCCGGTCAAATCGTAGATCCAGCCCGACATCCAGCCGCCGATCGCCATGCCGAAGATGGTCGCCATCATGACGATGCCGATACGCTGGCCGGCCTCTCTGGCCGGCATATAATCGCGCACGATGATCGCGTAGCAAGGCACGATGCCGCCCTGCGACAAGCCGAACACCAGTGACACCACATAGAGCGAGGCAAGCCCGTCGAACGGGATGTAGAACAGCAGCGACAGGCACTGCAGGACCGAGCCGATCATCAATGTCCACACGGCGCCGATACGGTCGGCGAGGAAGCCGGACGCCAGCCGGCTGACGACGCCGCCCGCCATCATGATCGACAGCATGTCGGCGCCATGTGCGACGCCGTAGCCAAGGTCCATGCAATAGGCGACGATATGCACTTGCGGCATCGACATCGCCACGCAGCAG
>NZ_RZPB01000382.1:0-5881 GCF_003998535.1 Mesorhizobium sp. M7A.F.Ca.AU.002.02.1.1
TCGTCGGACCGCGCGGTGTCGCCGCCCGCGAGATCGAGATCAAGAACCGCAAGACCGGTGAGCGCGAGACGCTGCCGATCGCGGATGCGAAGAAGCGCTTCGGTGTCGCCGCATGAGCGAGGCGGTGGCGGCAAGATCGGTCGGCGCCGGACCCTTTTCCATCTTCGAGCGCATGGTCGCCTGGCGCTATCTGCGTTCGCGGCGCAAGGAGACGGTGATCTCGGTGATCGCCTCGATCTCGTTTCTGGGCATCATGCTGGGCGTCGCCACGCTGATTGTGGTCATGGCGGTGATGAACGGTTTCAGGGCAGAGCTTTTGACGCGCATCCTCGGCGTCAACGGCCACCTGATCGTGCAGCCGCTCGATTCGCCGCTGGAGGACTATGCGCAGGTCGCCAGCCGCATCAACGGTGTAGCAGGCGTTAAATACGCCATCCCGCTGATCGATGGCCAGGTGCTTGCGCAAGGCAATGTCGGCGGCGGAACCGGAGCGCTGGTTCGCGGCATACGCGGCGAGGATCTGAGCAAGATCGCCATCGTTGCCAGCAACATCAAGCAGGGTTCGATCGCCGATTTCGATTCTGGCGAGGGCGTTGCCATCGGCAAGCGCATGGCTGAGAATCTCGGCCTGACGCTTGGCGATACCATCACCTTGATTTCGCCCGACGGCGACGTGACGCCGATCGGCACCACGCCGCGCATGAAGGGCTACAAGATCGCGGCGATCTTCGAAGTCGGCATGTCCGAATATGACACGTCCATCGTCTACATGCCGTTTTCCGAAGCGCAGCTTTATTTCAACATGGACGGGCGGGCGCAAACGATCGAGATTTATGTCGACAATCCAGACGATGTCGATGCGCTGAAACCGAAAGTGGAGGCGGCGGCGCAGCGGCCGATCGACATGGTCGATTGGCGCCAGCGCAACGAGACCTTCTTCTCCGCGCTGCAGGTCGAACGCAACGTCATGTTCATGATCCTGACGCTGATCGTGCTGGTGGCGGCGCTGAACATCATCTCCGGCCTGATCATGCTGGTGAAGGACAAGGGCCACGACATCGCCATCCTGCGCACCATGGGGGCGTCGCGCGGCGCCATCCTGCGCATCTTCCTGATGACGGGTGCGGCGATCGGCGTGACCGGCACGCTTGCCGGTGTGCTGCTCGGCGTACTGATCTGCACCAACATCGAATCGATCCGCCAGTTCTTCTCGTGGATGACCGGTAAGGTGCTGTTCAATCCTGAACTCTATTTCCTCAGCCAGTTGCCGGCGAAGATGGATCCGCGCGAGACGACCTATGTCGTCCTGATGGCGCTCGGCCTGTCCTTCCTGGCAACGGTGTTTCCGGCATGGCGCGCCGCGCGTCTCGATCCGGTCGAAGCCTTGAGGTACGAATAGTGGCCGAGGTCATTATCGAGCTGAAGAGCGTCGAGCGGCACTACGTCCAGGGACCGCGAAAACTCACCATTCTCAATGGTGCGGACTTCTCGCTGAAGCGCGGCGAGATGGTGGCGCTGGTGGCGCCGTCTGGCACCGGCAAGTCGACGCTGCTGCACACCGCCGGCCTGCTGGAGCGTCCCGACGCCGGCGACGTCATCCTGGCCGGCCGCGCCTGCGGGCGGCTGTCCGACGACGAGCGCACGGCGATCCGCCGCAACGATGTCGGCTTCGTCTACCAGTTCCATCACCTGCTGCCGGAATTCTCGGCGCTGGAAAACATAATGATGCCGCAGCTCATCAAGGGGCTCAGCCGCAAGGACGCGGCCGAGCGCGCGGCGCAGCTGCTCGATTACATGCAGATCGGCAAACGCGCGGCGCACCGGCCGTCCGAGCTCTCCGGCGGCGAACAGCAGCGCGTCGCCATTGCGCGTGCGGTCGCCAATGCGCCGCTGGTACTGCTGGCGGACGAGCCGACCGGCAATCTCGACCCGGTCACCGCGTCCTATGTGTTCGAGGCGCTGGCGGCGCTGGTCAAGCAATCGGGCCTCGCGGCGCTGATCGCCACCCACAATCACGAGCTGGCATCGCGCATGGACCGTCGCGTCACGTTGGCCGACGGTAAAGTGGTGCCGCTCTAGGGCACGGCGATACTGGGGGAGGCCGGCCTGCGAAAGGCGGCTTCCTGCGCTTCCCGTTCTACCCCGTCGCGGTAGAACGGTGCTCACGTACCCAAAAGTACGCTCCGCTCCGGTTCTCGAAATCCACCATTCTCGGCTCGGCCTGACCCCAGTCTCGTCGTGCCCTGGTCGGCGCTGGGCAACCGTCGTTCGCCCGTCAACCTTTTCTTAACCCTGCCGATTTGATCGCCCGGAAATTCGGACACGGCCGGATTGTGTCCGTTGACTTTGAAACAAAATTAGAACAAAATACGAACATATCAACAACAGGAGAGAGTTATGACCGATCTGGTTCAGGATGTCATCTCACTGGTTTGCATGAGCACCTTTCTCGTCTCCATGGCGATCTGGATTGGAGCCATGTGATTTGGCGGCGTTCGCCGCCGTGGGTCCCATGCGGTCGAAGACCGCTCCGCCGTTAAGCTTTTCTTGCCGCAGCGACGTTAGAGTGCCCCGGCAAGACAGGGAGCAACGTCCAGGTGTCGCCCATCGTCACGGCCATTCTGGTGGCCAGCAATCTCGGGCTGATCTTTCTGTTGATGACGGTGCCGCTTGGTTTGCGCACGGTCCGGCTGACCCGTCTGGTGGCGATGGATCGGCAGCGCCTCTGGCAGGCGCTGTGGCCGCTCGGCAGCGATGCCGGCTGGTCCGGTGAGATCCTGTCCGCCGAGGCCCCGGACGGCGAGGGCGTGGCCCGCATCACGCTGTCCTGGGAAGGTCGCGACGGCAAGCCGATCGAACGCAAGTCGCGGTTTGAAGACGTCGTCGAAGGCAGCCGCTTCTCGATGCGTGTCATCGAGGATACGGCACTCGACGCTTCGTTCTGGAAGGATTTTCGCGAAACCGCCGAACTCGTTTCGGAAGGCAACAGCACGCGGGTGACGCTCAGCCAGACCGATCGCTATCGTGGCGTTGCCTTCCTGGTGTTCCGCTATTTCGCCCTGCGCCGCGAACTCTCCAAGCTGCAGCGCTGGGCGCGGACCGGAAAGTATCGCAAGGGCGGCTGGTTCGAGCATCCGCTCAGCCAGGTCGGCTTTGCCGGGCTTTCGGCGCTGATCCTGTGGCCATTCTTCGGCCTTCACTTCGGCGGTCTGGCACTGGCCGCGATCCTCACATCGGTGGTCGCCCTGCATGAGCTTGGCCATATGGCAGCGTTCCGGCTGATGGGCCACAACCGTGCACGGATGATCTTCATTCCGCTGCTCGGCGGCATTGCCATTGGCGGGCGGCCCTATGACAGCCGTTTCGAAGTGGCTTTCGTGGCATTGATGGGCGCCGGCTTTTCGGCCTTCCTGGTGCCGATCGCCATCGCCGCAAGCACCTTTGCCGGCGCGGAAGGTCGCCGGCTGGCGGCGGCCCTGCTGGCGACCCTGGCGGGCTTCGCCGCACTGTTCAACATCGCCAATCTGGTGCCGGTGTGGAAGTTCGACGGCGGCCAGGTGCTGCGCCAGATCTGTCCGGGACCGGTCGCGCTGGCGCTGGCTTCCTTCTTCCTGCTCTCGGCTTTCCTGGCCGTGGGTTGGCAGGCCGGCTTTTCCGCCACCTTCCTGCTCGCGACGGGAGCGGTGTTTTCGCTCCTCAGCCTGCTGACGATGAGCAGTGGGGTGAAGCCGCGTCACGAGCTGAAGCCGATCCGTACCATCGACCGGCTGGCCATGGCGGCGGCGTTGCTGGCGGTGTTCGCCATCCATGGCTATGGCGTGTTGTGGGCCTCTGCCCAACTGATTTGAGCCGTACCGGATCCGGAAGATCAGCCGGCTTTGCGCTCGGCTTCGACAGGCAACGCCGTGGCGGGACCGAACACATCCTCGAAGGCGGATTTCAACGCCAAGTCAAGATCGGCCATGGTCAGGGGAAGGCCTAGGTCGACGAGGCTGGTGACGCCGTGGTCCTGCACGCCGCAAGGCACGATGCCGCTGAAATGGTCGAGATCGGGCTCGACATTGATGGCGATGCCGTGAAAACTCACCCAGCGCCGCAGCCGGATGCCTATGGCCGCGATCTTGTCCTCCGCCGGCGAGCCGTCCGGCAGAGCAGGGCGATCCGGCCGCACGACCCAGACGCCGACCCGGTCCTCGCGGCGCTCGCCCCGCACATTGAAAGCGGCAAGCGTGCCGATGATCCACTGTTCGAGCGCCGCGACGAAGGCGCGGACATCCTCGCGCCGCCGCTTCAGGTCGAGCATGACGTAAGCGACCCGCTGGCCCGGCCCATGATAGGTGTATTCGCCGCCGCGTCCTGCCGCGAAAACCGGGAAACGGCTGGCGTCGATCAGATCCTCGCCACGGGCGCTGGTGCCGGCCGTGTAGAGCGGCGGGTGTTCGACCAACCAGACCATTTCGCCGGCAGCGCCGCTGCGGATCGCCTCGGCGCGCGCCTCCATGAAGGCAAGTGCCTCGGGATAGGCGGTAAGGCCGGGCTCGATCAGCCATTCGACCGGTGCCGAGCCGGGAAGCGGCAGGAACGATGTGGCGATCTGGCTGCGTTCGGTCATGGCGTATCGTCTTTTCGTTTGTCCATGGCGCGCCCAAAAACGCCTCGCACCTTTGGGCGACATCAACTTGCCTTCCATATGGCGATATCAGGCGCAAACGTCCAGTTCCGGCGCTGCGTTCGGGCCCTGTGGAGCATTATGCCAATCGCCTGACATTATTGCTTGCCGTGCACTTGTTTCACCGGAAACGATTTGCTACACGCCGCGAGCCGGTCGGTTCCGGCTCTACCACGTGCGGTCGTGGCGGAATTGGTAGACGCGCAGCGTTGAGGTCGCTGTGGGGCAACCCGTGGAAGTTCGAGTCTTCTCGACCGCACCATTCTCTTCCCAGAATCCGATTTGTGCCGGTCTCGCCCGCTGCGGGCCGGACGCATTTCGTTGATATTCCCGCACTTTACGCCACTTTCTTTTTGAGCGTCGGATTCTCCCAAAACCGGTTTCCCCCTTGGGTCCGATGCTCTAGACCTGATTTGCACCTTTTCCGGGATTCTTGTGGCGGGAGGCGCTGGTGGAAGGCGAGCACGAACGGACGACCGGCGCCGGGGCCGCCGAGGACAACCACGCCGACATCTATGGCGAGGACGGCGCCGTGCTTTCGTCCTTCCTGGCGCGGATCGGCGCGGCGATCGCCGACCGCGACACGCTGACCCTCAAGCATGAAGTCGACGACCTGCACCAGTCGGAGCTCGGCGATCTGCTCGAGGCGCTGCATCCCGAACAGCGCCGCGCGCTGGTCGAACTCCTGGGCGCCGATTTCGACTTTTCCTCGCTGACGGAGGTCGACGAGGCGATCCGTATGGAGATCGTCGACAATCTGCCCAATGCGCAGATCGCGCAGGCGGTGCAGGAGCTCGATTCCGACGACGCCGTCTACATTCTCGAGGATCTCGACCAGGAAGACCAGGACGAGATCCTGTCGCAACTGCCGTTCACCGAGCGGATCAGGCTGCGCCGCTCGCTCGATTATCCCGAAGAGACGGCCGGCCGCCGCATGCAGACCGAGTTCGTCGCGGTTCCGCCGTTCTGGACGATCGGCCAGACCATCGACTACATGCGCGAGGACAACAATCTTCCCGAGCGCTTCAGCCAGATCTTCGTCATCGATCCGAGCTTCAAGCTGCTCGGCGCCATCGACCTCGACCAGATCCTGCGCACCAAGCGTTCGGTCAAGGTCGAGGAGGTGATGCACGAGACGCGGCACGCCATTCCGGCCACCATGGACCAGGAAGAGGCGGCGCGGGAATTCGAGCAGTACGATCTTTTGTCGGC
>NZ_RZPB01000383.1:0-5878 GCF_003998535.1 Mesorhizobium sp. M7A.F.Ca.AU.002.02.1.1
ATTCGTCATAGACCTTCTCGTGCACATAAACGCGTTCGATGCCGCAGCAGCACTGGCCGGAATTGTAGAAGGCGCCGTCGACCAGATTGGCGACCGCATGGTCCATCTTGGCGTCGGGCAGCACATAGGCCGGATCCTTGCCGCCAAGCTCGAGGCCGAGCGTCATGAAGGTGCCCGCCGCCGCCTTTTCGATGGCGCGGCCGCCGCCGACCGAACCGGTGAAATTGACGTGGTCGATCTTGCCCGAGCCGAGCAGCCTTTCGGTCTGGGCGTGGTTCAGCACGACATTCTGGAACACGCCCTTGGGCAGGCCGATCTTGTCGAAAGCCTGCTGAAAGCGCTCGCCGACCAGCAGCGTCTGCGCCGCATGCTTCAGGATCACGGTGTTGCCGGCCATCAGCGCCGGCACGATGGTGTTGACGGCGGTCAGATAGGGATAATTCCACGGCGCGATCACCATGACGACGCCGAGCGGGTCTTTCTTCACATAGCGGCGGAAACCGTCCTTGGGGTTGGAGGCCGGCACCGATTTGAGCGCCTGCTCGGCGATCTCGACCATGTAGTTGGTGCGTTCCCTGACGCCGCCGAATTCGCCGCCATAGCGCACGGGCCGCCCCATCTGCCAGGCGATTTCCGGCACGATCTCGTCGGTCATCGCGACCAGCGCTTCCAGCATAGCCAACATGTACTTGCCGCGCTCGACGATAGGTGTCTCAGCCCACTTCTCTTGCGCCGCCTTGGCGCGTTCCACTGCGGCGTTGATCGCCTGGTCTGTAGCAATCGGCCGCTCGGCATAGATCGAGCCATCGACGGGGGTAATGAGTTTGACCGTCTCGGTCATTTTGTAAGTCCTCGTATTCTACAACAAAATCGTGTGGCCTGGCGCTGCCCCTCATCTGCCTGCCGACAGCCTCTCCCCACGGGGAAAGGCTAAGAGTGAAGGGGTGGCGCCGACGAACCGCCGATACCTAATACCGCTCGAAACCTCTGTGCAGTTCCCAATCCGTAATCCGGCGGTCGTATTCGAACTGCTCCCACTTTGCGGTGTGGACATAGTGTTCGAGCACATCCTCGCCGAGCGCCTGCTTGAGCATCTTCGACTTCGCCAGCGTGTCGGTGGCATCGCGCAGCGTCTTCGGAATCTCCGGCAGGCGAGATGCCTGATAGGCATCGCCGACGAACGGCTTCTGCAATTCCAGCTTTTCGTCGATGCCGGCAAGGCCGGCGGCGATCAGGGCTGCGAAAGCAAGATACGGGTTGAGGTCGGCGCCACCGATGCGGCATTCCATGCGGATGCCCTTGGTGCCCTCGCCGCACAGGCGGAAGCCTGCGGTGCGGTTGTCTTCGCTCCACATGATCTTGGTCGGCGCGAAGGTGCCGGCCTGGAAGCGCTTGTAGGAGTTGATATAGGGCGCCAGGAACCAGGTGAATTCCTTGGCGTATTTGAGCTGGCCGGCGGCCCATTGCTGGCCGAGTGTCGACAGCGTCCAGTCGGCCTTTTTGTCGAAGAACAGCGGTGTCTTGCCGTCGGCGCTCCACAGCGAATTGTGGATGTGGCTGGAATTGCCGGCGAGCCCGTAATTATACTTGGACATGAACGAAATCGCCTTGCCCTCGGACTCGGCGATTTCCTTGGCGCCGTTCTTCAGGATGACGTGGCGGTCGGCCATGTCGAGCGCCTCGGCATAGCGCACATTGATCTCTTCCTGGCCCGGACCCCACTCGCCCTTGGAATTCTCGATCGGAATGCCGGCCGCTTCCATTTCGTTGCGAAGCCGGCGCATGACGCCTTCTTCCTTGGTGGTGATGCCGATCTGGTAGTCGCCGATATAGGGCGATGCGGTGTCGAGACCTTGCCAGTGCTTCTTGCGGGCCGAATCGTAGGTCTCGTTGAACAGATAGAATTCGAGCTCGGATGCGAAATAGCCGATATAGCCGCGCTCGCTCAGCCGCTTGACCTGCTTCTTCAAGATGGCGCGCGGCGAATGCGGCAGGTCGTCATGCGTGTGGTGGTCGAGCACGTCGCAGATCACGAGCGCGGTCTTTTCCAGCCAGGGAATGCGCCGCAGCGTGGCGAGATCCGGCTTCATGACGAAATCGCCATAGCCCTTCGACCAACTCGCCGCCTTGTAACCCGGCACCGGCTCCATATCGATGTCGGCGGCCAGCAGATAATTGCATCCATGCGTTTCGTCATGCGCGGAATCGACGAAGTACTGCGCCAGGAAGCGTTTTCCCGCCAGCCGTCCCTGCATGTCGACGATGCAGGCCAGCACGGTGTCGATCTCACCGCTGGAGACCGCTTTCTTCAACTGATCGAACGAGAAATTTCCGGCCATTCCTTTGGCACTCCAGCGCTTGGGCTTTGAATGAGTTGAACGAAACCATGGCCGGCACGATGCCGGCCATGGCCATGATGGTGGAGGTCAGTGGCCGGTTTCGCCGACTGCCTGTTCGGCCGCCTTGATGGCCGCCTGACGCGCCGCAATGATGTCGCCGAGCGGCGGCCCCTGGAAGCGGCGCTTCTCGAAGCCGAACCAGACGACTGCCGTCAGGATGAAGAAGCCGACGGTGATGTAGAGCGCCCAATCGTTCGGCGGCTGGATGCCGATGATGAAGATCAGGATCATTGAGACGATCGACAGGAAGGCGAACAGCATGAACACGCCGCGCCCCATGTTCCAGGGACCCATCTTGTCCCACTTCGGCGTGCCCCAGGCGAGCATGCCGAGCACGATCGGCACGGTGAAGGAGAGGAACAGGAAGATGACGGTGCAGGAAACCACGATGGTGTAGGCCGAAGTGCCTGCGACCGAAACCAGCGTCGAACCCCAGACGAACAGCACCGACAGGATCGAAGCCGTCCAGATCGCCGCCACCGGCGTGCGGTAGGTCGGGCTGACCTTGGCGAGTGCCGCCGAACCCGGCAGGCCGCCGTCACGCGAGAAGGCGAAGATCATGCGCGAGGCAGACGTCACCGTGGCAAGGCCGCACAGCAGCTGCGCGACGAACACGACGAGGTAGACGAACTCCTTGATGCCGGGGCTTACACGCTGGTCGAAGGCCCAGAAGAACACGTTCCAGCCCTGCTTGGCGGCATCGTCCATGTTCGGGATCATCAGCACGAAGGCGGCCAGGAACAGATAGCCGAAAACGGCCGACCAGATCACCGACATGACCATGGCGCGCGGCACGGAAGAAGCCGCCTTGATGGTTTCCTCCGAGGTGTGCGCGGAAGCGTCATAACCGGTGATCGTGTAGATCGGCAGCAACAGTCCGAGCGCGAACACCCAGGCATTCGAGACGGATGGCCACACGCCGGCGCCTGCGTCCCCGGAATAGTTCTTGAAGGTGAAGAGACGGCTGAAATCCCAGGTCTCAGCGGAAGCCAGGCAGACGATGGCGATCAGGATCGAGCCGAAGAAGATGAGATAGCCCGAGAAATCGGTCAGCTTCGCCGTCAGCTTGATGCCGAGATGGTTGATCAGCGCCTGCGCGCCGGTGATGATGATCAGAAAGATCATCTGGTTTGTCAGCGTGCCTTCGATTCCGAGCGTCGGGCCGAAAGCGCCGATGAAAAACGTCCAGGTGCCGACATTGATGGCGCCGAGCACGGTGATCAGGCCGAGCAGATTGAGCCATGCGGTGACCCAGCCGGTGCCGCGGTTGCCGAGGATCGAACCCCAGTGATAGAGGCCGCCGGCCGTCGGATAGGCCGAGCTGATCTGCGACATGGCGACCGCAAAGGTCAGCGAAACGAAGCAGCCGACCAGCCAGCCGATGCCGATGCCGATGCCGCCGGCGCCGGAGGTGGCCTGGGCCAGCGAATTGATGCCGCCCGACAGGATGCAGATGATGGAGAAGGAAACGGCGAAGTTCGAAAAGCGACTGAGGCGCCGCTCCAATTCCTGGGCATAGCCCATGCTGTGGAGGTGCTTTACGTCCTCCGCCTTGTCAACTTCAGTATAACCCGGTGCTGCCATTTTAGTGTCCCCTGTTGGTTTTCGGGTCGGGATGAGATCCCGCCCTAGCTAGCCGATTGAACTGACTTTCCGACTGAATGCGATCTGGTGTGTCCGGCCTCCTCTGGCTCCAGATCCGAAAAAATGCCCGTGAGCAGATCCGCCCATTTCCGCTGCCCGGTCTCGCCGGCGATTTCGTCATTGCGGATTTCGATCATCGCGCAGGGCAGTCCGCGCGAGCGCGCATGCCGTTCCAGCGTGAAATAGACGCGGTCATCAGGTGAATACGGCTCGTTGACCCCGACGGTGACACCGGAAAGCCGCTTCAGCGCCGATATCAGCGGCGCCGCCAGCCGGCGATCCTCGTCATGGATGATGCCGATATGCCAGGGCCGGTTGCGGCCCTTGTATACCGGCGTGAAGGAATGGACCGAAACCAGCCGCGTTTCCTGACCGTGTGACAGCCTGTGGCTGATGATATCCGCAATCGTATCGTGGAAAGGGCGCCACGAAAGCGCGACACGCGCGGCACGCTCACTTTCCGACAGGCCGGCATTGCCCGGTATGGCCGTTGTCTCACTGACCGGCGGCACCAGGTCGGGCGCGTCAAGCGGCCGGTTGCAGTCGATGACAAGGCGCGAAATGCGGGTTTCGACGAGCGTCGCGTCGAGCGCCTGCGCCATGCGGCGGGCAACCGGCAGCGCGCCGGGATCCCAGGCGATGTGGCGCGACAGGTCCTCGACAGCAAGGCCGAGCGTGCCGAATTCGGCGGGCAGGAAGTTCGAGGCGTGATCGCAGGTCAGCACGAAAGGGCTTGATCCGCCGGGGTTCGTCACCCTTACGGTATCAGACGATGCAAGGCTGGCGGGCCGTGCTTTCTCCATACTCTGCCGTCCCCGGGGAGCGCTGTATCGTATGTTACGTATTTTGCCTCATTGCGTCCCTGTGGATGATTTCATACAGTTTGTCCGGCTTTGTCAAATGCGATTTCGGAAAAGACCATCGACCGAGCCAAGGGTGGGGAAAAGATGATTTCCAACATTGCCGAACTGATCGCCGACCGCGTCGGCACGATGCCGGCCAGCGAACGGCGCGCGGCCCAGACACTGATTGCCTTCTACCCGATGATCGGCTTGAAAACGGTCGCTGAATTCTCGGCCGCAGCCGGCGTTTCCTCGCCGACAATCCTGCGTTTCGTCGCCCGGTTGGGCTTTCAGAACTATCCGGAGTTCCAGTCGAGCCTGCAGGACGAACTGGCGGCGCAACTGCAATCGCCGGCGACAAGGACGCTCAATCCGCCCTCGCCCGGCGGCGGGACCGTGTCGCCGATGCTGGAAGCGACGCTCGACAATATGCGCGAGACATTCAGGCACCTGTCCGACAAGCAGCTTGCCGACATCGCCGCCCGGCTGGCGGACCGGCGCGGCAAGACCTTCCTGATCGGCGGCCGCTTCACCGATCCGCTGGCGCGCTACATGGCCGCCCACCTCGCCATCATCCAGCCGGATGTCTTTCACCTCGCCGGGCAGGAAAGCATGTGGCGTGACCGGCTGATCGACATGGGCAAGCGCGACGTGCTGGTCATCTTCGACATCAGGCGCTACCAGGACAGCCTCCTCCGCTTCGCCGAGAAGGCGCATCAGCGTGGCGTGCAGATCGTACTGTTCACCGACCAGTGGCTGTCGCCGATCGCCCGCCTTGCTCGCCATGTCATCGCCGGACGAACCGCAGTGCCGTCGGCATGGGATTCATCGGCGGCCCTTTTCGTCGTCGCCGAAACGCTGATCGGCGCCGTCACCAGGCAACTGGAAGCAGAAGGCGCCAAACGCATTCGCGAGATGGAAAGTCTGCGTTAGTGCATATGCGATGATCCGAAGCGTTACGCATATTTTCTCAAACGTTACATATATTTAATG
>NZ_RZPB01000384.1:0-5868 GCF_003998535.1 Mesorhizobium sp. M7A.F.Ca.AU.002.02.1.1
GTCGATGCCCGCGACGGCCGCACGATTGCTCGAAACAGCCCCGGCCACGGCTTCACCGTCTCGCACTATGCGCAGGCCGGTGAGGCCGAAGTGGAAGCCGCTGTGCTTGCCGCCCACAGGGCTTTCGAAACGGGTCCATGGCCGCGCATGAAGGCGGCCGAACGTGCCGGGATCCTGCTCAAGGCAGCTGATCTGATCGAGGGCCGGCTGGAAGACATCGCCCGGCTCGACGCACTGGAATCGGGCAAACCGATCGCCCAGGCACGCGGCGAGATCGGCGGCGCCGTCGACATCTGGCGCTATGCCGCCTCGCTTGCCCGCACCCTGCATGGTGAAACCTACGCCAATCTCGGCGACGCCATGCTGGGTGTCGTCCTGCGCGAACCGATCGGCGTCGTCTCGATCATCACCCCGTGGAATTTCCCGTTCCTGATCGTCAGCCAGAAACTGCCCTTCGCGCTCGCCGCCGGCTGCACGGCGGTGGTCAAGCCGAGCGAAATGACCTCGGCCTCGACCTTCGTGCTCGGCGACATCCTGATGCAGGCCGGCCTGCCCGCCGGCGTCGTCAATATCCTGGCCGGACTTGGCGCCGATGTCGGTGCGCCGATGGTCAGCCACCCGCTGGTCGAAATGGTCTCGTTCACCGGCTCCACCCGCGTCGGCAAGATGACGATGGCATCCGCCGCGCAGTCGCTGAAGAAAGTCTCGATGGAGCTCGGCGGCAAGAACGGCCAGATCGTCTTCCAGGACGCCGACCTCGAAGCGGCCGCCGATGCGGCGGTGTTCGGCGGCTTCTTCAATGCCGGCGAGTGCTGCAATGCCGGCAGCCGGCTGATCGTGCACGAGGCGATCGCCGACGATTTTCTCAGCGCCGTCAAGGCGCTTGCCGCCAGGGTCACGGTCGGCGATCCGCTCGATGACCAAACCAAGGTCGGCGCGATGATCTCGTCCGACCATTTGGCCAAGGTTGCCGGTTACGTTGCGGCAGCCGCGACCGAGGGCAGCAGCATCTACAGCGGAGGCAAGCAATTGGCCTCCAATATCGGTCAATACCTCGATCCCACCATCATCCGCGGCGTCACCGAGGACATGGCCATAGCGCGCGAGGAAGTGTTCGGCCCGGTGCTCTCGGTGCTGACTTTTGAATCGATTGAAAAGGCGTTGCACATCGCCAACAACACGCCCTATGGTTTGTCGGCAGGCGTGTGGAGCGCCAGCATCGACACTTGCATGTCGGTCGCGCGCGGCGTGCGTTCGGGAACCGTTTGGGTGAACACGTTCATGGAAGGTTATCCCGAGCTGCCTTTCGGAGGCTACAAGCAGTCCGGTCTCGGACGCGAACTCGGCAAACGCGCCGTCGAGGATTATACCGAGGAAAAGACAATCCAGTTTCATCGCGGCCAGCGCACCGGGTGGTGGGTCGGCTGAGTTGAGAAGAACCCGGCGGCATCCGCCGGTCGTGTAATGCAACAAGGGAGGAAGTACATGTTGCGCAAACTGCTTATCGGAACGGCTCTCGCGTCGGGCCTGGCTTTCGCGGCCCACGCCGAGGACGTCAAGGAAGTCCAGATGCTGCATTGGTGGACCTCGGGCGGCGAAGCGGCTGCTCTCAACGTCCTCAAGGGTGATCTGGCCAAGGAAGGCTATGCCTGGAAGGACGTGCCGGTGGCCGGCGGCGGCGGCGATGCCGCCATGACCGCGCTGAAGGCGATGGTCGCGGCCGGCAATTATCCGACCGCCTCGCAGATGCTCGGCTACACCGTGCTCGACTATGCAGCCGCCGGCGTCATGGGCGACCTGACCGAAACGGCGAAGAAGGAAGGCTGGGACAAGTCCGTTCCGGCAGCCCTGCAGAAGTTTTCGGTCTATGACGGCAAGTGGGTCGCGGCGCCGGTCAACGTTCACTCGGTCAACTGGCTGTGGATCAACAAGGCCGTCCTGGACAAGATCGGCGGCACCGAGCCGAAGACCTTCGACGACTTCGTTGCCCTGCTCGACAAGGCCAAGGCGGCAGGCGTGATCCCGCTCGCTCTCGGCGGCCAGAACTGGCAGGAAGCCACCATGTTCGACTCCGTCGTGCTGTCGACCGGCGGACCCGAGTTCTACAAGAAGGCCTTCAACGACCTCGATGACGAGTCCCTGAAGTCCGACACGATGAAGAAGTCGTTCGACAATCTGGCCAAGCTCGTCACCTATGTCGACCCCAACTTCTCGGGCCGCGACTGGAACCTTGCCACCGCCATGGTCATCAAGGGCGATGCCCTGGTGCAGGTCATGGGCGACTGGGCGAAGGGCGAGTTCCACGCCGCCAACAAGACCCCGGGCACCGACTTCCTGTGCTATCGCTTCCCGGGCACCGACGGCTCGGTGATCTACAACTCCGACATGTTCGGCATGTTCAATGTTCCCGACGACCGCAAGGCCGCCCAGGTCGCACTGGCCACCGCCACCCTGTCGAAGAGCTTCCAGTCGGCCTTCAACGTCGTCAAGGGTTCGGTTCCGGCCCGTACCGACGTTCCGGACACCGACTTCGACGCTTGCGGCAAGAAGGGCATCGCCGACCTGAAGGCAGCCAATGAAGGCGGCACGCTGTTCGGCTCGCTGGCCCAGGGTTATGGCGCGCCTCCGGCAGTCGCCAATGCCTACAAGGACGTCGTTTCGAAGTTCGTCCATGGTCAGATCAAGACCTCGGACGAAGCCGTGACCGAGCTGGTCAAGGCGATCGACGACGCCAAGTAAGCGCCACGCGCCAAAAACGCCTTCCCCGCTCCGGCGGGGAAGGCCCAGATCCGCGAACATAGATCCGCGAAGCTGGTTGGCCGCGAGTCGACGGGAGGAGCCCCATGAGCACGGTAGCGACAAGCCAGATCAAGCTGACGCCGGAGCATGCGCGGCCACGCGCCTCGGTGCGCTCGCGCCTGCAGGACGCATTGCCGAAGATCGTGCTGGCGCCGAGCTTCGCCATCACCATCGTCTTCGTCTACGGCTTCATCCTGTGGACGATCTATCTGTCCTTCACCAATTCCAAGACCTTCCCGTCCTATGTCCTAACCGGCTCGCGCGCCTATCAGCGGCTGTGGGGCTGGACCTTCGACACAGACCCGCCGTCGAGCTGGTACACGTCGATCACCAATATGGGTATTTTCGGTTTCCTCTACATCGCAATCTGCCTGGCGCTCGGCCTGTTCCTGGCCATCCTGCTCGACCAGAAGATCCGCGGCGAAGGCGTGTTGAGGCCGATCTATCTCTATCCGATGGCGCTGTCCTTCATCGTCACCGGCGTCGCCTGGAAATGGTTCCTCGATCCCGGCCTCGGTCTCGAGCAGACCTTGCATCAATGGGGTTGGACGAGCTTCCATTTCGACTGGATCAAGAATAAGGATTTCGTCATCTACACGGTGGTCATTGCCGGCGTCTGGCAGGCCTCCGGCTTCATCATGGCGATGTTCCTGGCCGGCCTGCGCGGCATCGACGGCGAGATCATGAAGGCGGCGCAGATCGACGGCGCCACCAACTTCCAGCTCTATCGCCGCATCGTCATCCCGCTGCTGCGGCCGATCTTCCTGTCGGCCTTCATCGTGCTCGCGCACCTCGCCATCAAGTCCTACGATCTCGTGGTCGCACTGACCAGCGGCGGGCCCGGCGGCTCGGCGTGGCTGCCGTCCAACTTCATGTATGAGTACACGTTCAAGCGCAACGAAATGGCCGTCGGCTCGGCCAGTGCGGTGATCATGCTGATGACCATCGTCGCCATCATCGTGCCCTATCTCTATTCGGAACTGCGGGAGAAGCCGCGATGAGCGCCGTCACCACTCCCGCCCGCCAGGCCTCCGGCGGCGTCAACGTCAAGACCCTCAACCGCATCGTCATCTACGGGCTGCTGGCGCTGTTTGCGCTGTTTTACCTGATGCCGCTGTTCGTCATGCTGGTGACCTCGTTCAAGACCATGGACGAGATCCAGAACGGCAACATGCTGGCGCTGCCCAAGGCGCCGACCTTCGACCCGTGGCTGAAGGCGTGGGGCGAGACCTGCGTCGGCCTCACCTGCGCCGGCATCAAGGGCTATTTCTGGAACTCCATCAAGATGGTGGTTCCGGCCGTTCTGATCTCGACCATGCTGGGCGCGCTGAACGGCTACGTGCTGACGAAATGGCGTTTCCGCGGCGCAACGCTGGTGTTCGGGCTGATGCTGTTTGCCTGCTTCATTCCGTTCCAGTCGGTGCTGTTGCCGATGGCGACCATCCTCGGCAGCCTCGGCCGCTTCGGCGTCACACTGCAGAACTCGGTCGGAACGAGCTTCGGTCTCGGCAACCCGACGGTCAACCTGGTCTTCGTCCACGTCGTCTACGGCATCGGCTTCACCACGCTGTTCTTCCGCAACTACTACGAGGCGTTTCCGACCGAACTGGTCAAGGCGGCACAGGTCGACGGCGCCTCCTTCTTCCAGATATTCCGCCGCATCATGCTGCCGAACTCGATGCCGATTTTCGTCGTCACCGTCATCTACCAGTTCACCAACATCTGGAACGACTTCCTGTTCGCCTCGGCTTACGCCGGCACCGGCGACGCGATGCCGATGACGGTGGCGCTCAACAACGTCGTCAACACCTCGACCGGCGTCGTCGAATACAACGTCAACATGGCCGCCGCGATGATCGCGGCACTGCCCACCCTTCTCGTCTATGTGCTCGCCGGCCGCTACTTCGTGCGCGGTCTCATGGCTGGCGCCGTCAAAGGATGATCTGATGGCTTTTCTGGAAATTGATGGTCTGAGAAAGCGCTTCGGCCAGGTCGAGATCCTGAAAGGGATCGATGTCGAGCTCGAGAAAGGCGGTTTCCTGGTGCTGGTCGGCCCTTCCGGCTGCGGCAAGTCCACTTTGCTCAACACCATCGCCGGCCTGGAGACGATCACCTCGGGCGAAATCCGGGTCGACGGCCGCGCCATCAACGATCTGCACCCCTCCAAGCGCGACATCGCCATGGTGTTCCAGAGCTATGCGCTCTACCCGAACATGACGGTGGCCGGAAACATCTCCTTCGGCATGGAGATGCGCGGCGTGCCGGCGGCGGAGCGCCAGAAGGCGATCGACAAGGTGGCCAAGGTGCTGCAGATCGGCCACCTCTTGCAGCGCAAGCCGAGCCAGCTTTCGGGCGGCCAGCGCCAGCGCGTCGCCATGGGCCGGGCGCTGGTGCGCGACCCCAAACTGTTCCTTTTCGACGAGCCTTTGTCCAACCTCGACGCCAAGCTGCGCGTCGACATGCGCATCGAGATCAAGCGCCTGCATGCCACCACCGGCACCACCATCGTCTACGTCACCCACGACCAGATCGAGGCGATGACGCTGGCGACCAAGATCGCGGTCATGCGGGATGGCGAGGTGCAGCAGTTCGGCACGCCGGCCGAAATCTACAACAACCCGAGCAATCTCTTCGTCGCCGACTTCATGGGCTCGCCGGCGATGAACCTGATCCCGGCGACGATCGGTACGTCAGGCAATGCGTTGTCCGTCGTGCTGCAGCGCGAGGCGCGCGAGCCGATCAACCTGCCGATGGCCAATGCGCCGGCGGGCCTGTCGGCATTCCAGGGCAAGCCGATCATCTTCGGTGTCCGTCCCGAAGCCCTGACCGATCCGGAAGGTGCCGAGCGCAACGCCTCGCACATCGCAACCGCGGACTGTCACATCGAGGTCGTCGAGCCGGCAGGTTCGGACACCTTCGCCGTCACCAATCTCGGCGGCAAGGGCGTGGTGGCGCGGCTGCGCGCCGACGCCAACATTCAGCCGGGCACCAACACGCCGCTCGCCTTCAACCTGACAAAGGCGGTGTTCTTCGATCCGGCGACCGAGACCCGTATTCGCTAATGTATGT
>NZ_RZPB01000385.1:0-5868 GCF_003998535.1 Mesorhizobium sp. M7A.F.Ca.AU.002.02.1.1
GGGTCGGCGGCGGTCGAGATCCAGGGCGCGGCGGCCACGGGCGTCAGCTCGGGTGCCGCCATGGACGAGATCGACAAGCTCGTCGCGCAACTGCCCGCCGGCTATTCGCACGAGTGGACCGGGCTGTCGCACCAGGAGAAGCTTTCCGGCAACCAGGCGCTGTCGCTCTATGCGATCTCGGCGCTGGTCGTGTTCCTGTGCCTGGCCGCACTTTATGAGAGCTGGTCGATCCCGTTCGCGGTCATGCTGTCGGTGCCGATCGGCATCTTCGGCGCGCTGCTGGCGGCCAGCCTGTTCGGCCAGTCCAACGACGTTTATTTCAAGGTCGGCCTTTTGACCACGATCGGTCTCGCCGCCAAGAACGCCATCCTCATCGTCGAGTTCGCCATCGAGCGGCAGGCCGCCGGGATGGGGCTGGTCGAGGCGACGCTGGAGGCGGCGCGACAACGGCTGCGGCCGATCCTGATGACGTCGCTGGCCTTTATCCTCGGTGTGTTGCCGCTGGCGATCGCCAGCGGTGCGGGCTCGGGCGCGCAGAACTCGGTCGGCATCGGCGTGATGGGGGGCATGATCGCGGCGACGGTGATCGGCGTCTTCCTGGTGCCGCTATTGTTCGTCACGGTGCGGCGCATCTTCAAGGGCAGGGCGGCCAAACCAGATACGGGCGAGACGCCGGTGACGGCCACCCAGCAATAAGGAAAACTTCACATGACAGGTTTGGAACGTGGCTCGGTGGCCGCGAGGCGGCTTCTTGCGCCTATGCTCACCGCTGTCCTGCTCGCGGGATGCGTCGTCGGTCCGGATTATCAGACACCGATACTGGCAATGCCGGCGAATTGGAGCGGCCAGAAGCCGACAAAGCCTGCCCAGCCGGCACGACTGTCAAAATGGTGGCAGCGGCTACGCGATCCCGAGCTGAACACGCTTGTCGAGGAAGCGGTTGCCGGCAATCTCGATGTCGCCACCGCCAAGGCAAAAATCCGCGAGGCGCGCGCCAGCTATCGCCAGAGTGCCGGCACATTGCTGCCTTCGGCCGACGGCTCCGGCTCGGCCTCCCGCAACAAGTCGGCCGAGACCACATCAGGCTCTGACGCCACCTACAGCGAGTACCAGGCCGGCTTCGATGCAAGCTGGGAGCTCGACCTGTTCGGCGCCAACCGGAGGGGCGTAGAGGCCGCGCACTACGGGCTGAACGCCTCGCAGGAGGAACTGCGCTCGACGCTTCTCACCCTGGTCGGCGATGTCGCTTCCTATTATACCCAGGCGCGCGGCTACCAGGCCCGCATCGCGCTCGCCCGTCGTTCGGCCGCGTCGCAAAGACAGACCGCCGAACTTACCCGCACCATGGCGCAGGCGGGCACGGCGACCGCCGCCGATGTCGCCAAGGCAATGGGTCAGGCAGCGAGCACCGAAGCCGCCGTTCCGACGCTGGAGGCAAGTTATGCGCAGGCCGTGCATCGTCTCGCGGTGTTGGCCGGCCGGCCGCCTGCCTCGCTCAACGAGCGGCTGAAGCGGGTCGCGCCCATTCCTGCACCGCGCCTGCCGATGCCCACCGGAATTCCCGCCGACCTCCTGCTATCGCGGCCCGATTTGCGCATGGCGGAGCGCCAATATGCGCAATATACCGCCAAGATCGGCCAGGCCGAAGCCGCCCGCTATCCCTCGGTCAGCCTGACGGGAGACATCAGCACGGCGGCGCTGAAGCTTGGCGATCTCGGCAAGAATTCGTCGATCGGCTGGTCGTTCGGGCCGACGCTGAGTGTGCCGCTGTTCAATGCCGGCCAATTGCAGGCGGCCGTCGAGGTCGCCAAGGCGCAACGCGATCAGTATTTCATCGCTTACCGGTCTTCGGTGCTGACGGCGCTCGAGGATGTCGAGAACGCGCTGGTGCTGTTGTCGCAGGAGCGCATCCGGATCGGCAAGCTCGCCTCGTCCGCGAAGTCCTATGGCGAGGCGGCAAGTCTCGAAGGCACGCTCTACAAGGCCGGCGAGACAAGCCTCCTCGACGTGCTCGACGCCCAGCGCTCGCTCTATTCGGCCGAGGACTCGCTGCTGCAAAGCCGCGTCCTGCTGGCGACCAACTACATCGCCCTCAACAAGGCGCTCGGCGGCGGCTGGGATGGCGCGGTCGACAGCGCCAAGCCGGAGATCGTCGACGTCAAGACCGGTCCACGGCTGGCGTCGAAGCCGGCCTCCTGAGGCACTCTCAGGCAGCGGCGTCAATTCGGCAGACACGCCGCCATCGCCGATGCGGGGCGTGAAAATGCGGACTCCATGTTTGGCGATGGCGGGGTGATCGCATCGCTGTTATTGATGGTGCCCACACAGCACAGGCGCCGCAGATGACATCCGATACACAGAAGGCCGAAGCGGTCGGGCAGCTGCTCGAAACGCCGGACCTTGCCAGCGCGCTCGAAAGCGAACAGTTCAAGAAGTTCCTCGACCAGGTGCCGATCGCCATTGCCGTCTCGGACCTGGGTTCGAAGGAGCGTGTCGTCTATGCCAATCCGGAATTCGAGAAACTGTCCGGCCTCAAGGCGGCGATGCTCGCTCGCCAACACTGGGCGGCGCTTTCCGGCACCGGCCTGCACAAGCAGAAGGACCGGCCGCTGTTCGAGGCCGTGGTCGAGGACACTGATTTCATCGGCACGTTCCGGCTGGAGCGGAAGGAAGGCCAACCGACTATCGTCGACGTCTATTCCAACGTCATCGAGGACGACAATGGCAAGGCCTGCTTCCGGCTGGTGGCGCTGGTCGACGTTTCGGCCCATGGCGAAACCGAAGATGCGCGATCGATCGACGAGCGCATCCGTGAGAAGGACACGCTGCTGCGCGAACTGCAGCACCGGGTGAAGAACAATCTGCAGATGATCACCGCGCTGATCCGGATGGAGACGCGCAACGCGGCCGAACCGGACCAGAAGCGTTTCGAGAGGCTGGCGGGGCGCGTCGATGCGCTGGCGATCCTCTACCAGACGCTGTCGGGGGACGATGGCAAGGATGAGGTCGATCTTGGTGTCTATCTCAGCCAGATCGCGTCGGCGGTCATGAACTCGCATGCGGTCGAGGGCATCCGCCTCGACATGAAGGTCGACACCTATCCGGTGTCGATCAATGTCGCCATGCCGACCGGGCTGGTGGTGAACGAACTTTTGACCAATGCGCTCAAACATGCCTTCCAGGGACGTGACGGCGGCACGATCACGCTGCACAGCATCGTTGACGGCGATGGCTGCCGCATCGTGATCGCCGATGACGGCATTGGCCTGCCGGACGGCGAGAGCTGGCCCAAGCGCGGCAAACTCGGCGCGCTGATCGCCCGCTCGCTGACCGAGAATGCCAAGGCGGAGTTCGACGTGACGTCGAGCGCCGGCGAGGGCACGCGGGTGACCATCCTGTTCAAGCGCTCGGCTGCCACCGCCCCTTAGCGCGCGGGAGCCAAGCGGCATAGGTGGCCGTCTCCGCTTGGCTGATCTTCGACCTACTCATGACGGCCTTGCCTTCCCCGCTATCTCCCTTCGCGTCAATGCCCCTACTCCAGCGGCAGGGTAGGGTGAAAGCCAGGTGCATCGATGCCAGTCGCAAGCCGCGCTTTGCCGTGCTTGACAGGCTTAATTAATTTATTAACATTAGAAAATAATAGGGAGGAAGAATGGGCGCGCACCACGGAGCGATCCTGCGAATCCTGCGCGACGACGGTCCGCAGTCGCGCGCCGAACTGGCGCGGCGCACCTCGCTGTCACCCACCGCCCTGACCCATCTGACGGCCCATCTCCTGCGGGAAGGCACCGTGGTCGAGCTCAACCAGGCCACTGCCGGCGATGCACCCGTCGGCCGGCCGGCGATCGGCGTCGCGCTGGTGCCCGACGCCCTGTCCGTGGTTGGCGTGCACATTGGCGCGGGAACGATCGACGCGACCATCACCGACCTCAGGGCCGCCTCGAAAGCCATGGCCTCGCAGCATTTCGACACCGCCACCAGCGAACCCGCCGCGGTGATCGGCATGGTGGTGCGGATCGTCGAGCAATTGATCAAGAAGACCGGCGTCGACCGTTCGCGCCTGATCGGCCTGGGGCTCGGCGTGCCGGGACCGGTGGACACCAAGCGCCGCCGCAACCTGCAGTCGGTCAATTACGACTGGAAGGACGTGCCGTTCGCCGACGAGCTCGAAACGGCGCTGCGCATGCCGGTGGTGGTCGAGCACAATGTCAGCGCGATGGCGCTGGCGGAATCGCGCTACGGCATCGGGCGCGACACGACCGCGCTGCTCTACATCTATCTGCGCACCGGCCTCGGCGCCGGCCTGGTGATCAACGGCATGCCGTTCCGTCCCGGCGGCTACGGGGCCGTCGAGCTCGGCCATGTCCAGGTGGTCGAGGATGGCGAGCGTTGCGCCTGCGGCAATGTGGGCTGCCTGGAGACATTCCTGTCCGAACGCGCGCTGGCCCGCGCCGCCCATATCGACACGCCTCATCCCAGGCGCCTGCTGGCCGCGGTGGAGAAATATCCCGACGTCTGGAACGCGGCGCTCCGGCATCTGACGACGGCCATAGCGACGGCGACCAATTTGCTCAATCCCGATCTGATCGTCTTTGGCGGTCACCTGGCCGAAGCCCCGGAAAGCTTCATCGATCATATAAGGCGGGGCGTTCCGCCACGCGTCCTGCCGCCGATGCGCGACGTGCTGCGGGTCGAGCGGTCGAGCCTCGGTCCTGGTGCCGGCGCCATCGGTGCTGCTGCGGCGGCGCTCGACCATTTTTTCTATTCGGGGGTGTCGCGATGAGCGAAGCGTCGAAGACGACACGCTCCGGCGGCGGCTCGAACGAGGATCGGGGTATCGACTATCGCGGTCTCGCGCTCAATCTCTGCGGTCTCGTCGCCGGCATCGCCATCTGGTGGGTGTTGACGGCGGGCGGCGCGGTGGGCCTGCCGCCACCGCCACAGGTTGCGTCCAGGTTTATCGATCTGATCGCAAACGGGCAGCTCGCCACCGACATCATGTCGAGCCTTGCTCGGGTGATGACCGGCTTTCTCCTCGGCGTCATCCTGGCGATCCCGGTCGGCTTCGTCATGGGCTGGTACAAGGTCGCGCGCTCGCTTATCGAGCCGTATCTGCAGTTCTTCCGCATGATCCCGCCGCTGGCCATCATTCCGCTGGCGATCGTAACGATGGGCATCGACGAGACGCCGAAGATCTTCGTCATCTTCCTGGCCTCCTTCCTGGCCGGCGTCGTCGCCACCTATCAGGGCGTCATCAGCGTCGACAAGACGATGATCAACGCCGCGCGCGTGCTCGGCGCCAAGGACATGACCATCTTCCTGCGCGTCATCATTCCCGCATCGACGCCGTTCATCCTGGTCGGCGTGCGCATCGGCCTCGGCTCGGCCTGGGCGACGCTGGTGGCCGCCGAACTGATCGCCGCGCAGACCGGCCTCGGTTTCCGCATGCAGCAGGCGCAACTCTACTACGACCTGCCGACCATCTTCGTCAGCCTGATCACCATCGGCCTTCTCGGCCTTGCCATGGATCGCATCCTTTTGGTGATCGAGCGCCGGCTGACCGTCTGGCAGGAGCGCGTGTGATGCCGCCCAAGATCGTCTTCGACAAGGTCACGCGCCGGTTCGACCTCAAGGACAATGCCTTCGTCGCGCTTGACCGGCTGTCGCTCGACATCGCCGACGGCGAATTCGTCACCGTCGTCGGTCCGTCCGGCTGCGGTAAGTCGACCGCGCTCAACATCGCGGCCGGCCTGCTGAAGCCGAGCGAGGGCACCGTGCTGGTCGATGGCAAGGCGGTCGAGGGGCCGGGTCCGGAGCGCGGCATGATCTTCCAGCAATACGCGCTGTTTCCCTGGCTCACCGTACGCC
>NZ_RZPB01000386.1:0-5848 GCF_003998535.1 Mesorhizobium sp. M7A.F.Ca.AU.002.02.1.1
ACGAATTCGTCCCAGGAGAAGGTCATCGACAGGAAGAAGCCGGCGAAGATGGCCGGCGCCATGACCGGCACGGTGATCAACAGCAGCACCTTCCATTCCGGCGCGCCGAGGTCGCGCGCGGCGCGCTCGATGTTGATCTGATGGTCGCCCATCTGGCTGTAGATGATGGCAAAGCACAGCGGCAGATTGATCACGACATGGCCGATGCCGGCAGCCAGTAGCGATTTCGGTACGCCGGCCCAGTTGAACAGCACCAGCAGCCCCATGCCGATGATGAGATAGCTGACCGTCAGCGGCAGGGTGATCAGCCCGCGCAGCAGGCCGGAGCCGGGCAGGACGAAGCGGGCAAAGCCCCAGGCGGAAAGGAAGCCGAGCGTCACGGCGGCGAGCGACGAGATGGACGCGACCAGCAGCGAATTGACCAACGCCGAAGTCAGCCGTGGGTCCGAGAGCACCGCGTCGTACCAGCGCAGCGACGGGCCGGTGAAGGGCGGGATCGGGAACGACGTCGCCTGCAGCGAAAACAGTACCAGCACGATCACGGGCAGGAAGATGAAGCCGTAGACGGCAAGCGCGTAGAGCCAGGAGGCGATGCGGACAATCCTGCGCATCTCAGGCCCGCTCGATCTTCAGCCAGTGGGCGCAGGCGAGATAGGCGATGGTGACCACCGCCATCAGGATGATCGACAGCGCCGAGGCCAGCGGAAAGTCGCCGCGCCGGCCGATCTGCATCATCACCAGCTGCGGCATCAGCAGCTCGTTGTTGCCGCCCAGGATCTGCGGCGTGATGTAGTCGCCGATGCACAGCACGAAGGTGAGGAAGGCGCCGACCATGATGCCGGGCAAGGTCAGCGGCAGCACGACATGCAGGAAGGTTCGCACCGGCCCGGCGCCGAGATCGGCGGCCGCCTTGCGGTAGCTCGGGCTGAGCTGCTTGAGATTGGCGAAGATCGTCAGCGTCAACAACATGACGAAGAAGTGCACGAAGCCGGTGATGGTGGCGAAACGCGTGTTGGCGAGATGCACAGGCTCGCTGATGAGGCCGGAGCCGGTCAGCGCCCGGTTTATGACGCCGTTCTGCGCCAGCACCAGCAGCCAGGAATAGGAGCGCACGACATAGGAGGTCCAGAACGGCAGCACCGCCAGCATCAGCGCCAGCCGCTGCCAGCGCTCCGGCACCTGTTCGGCGAGGATCCAGGCGAAGGGATAGGCGAGCAGCACCGAGACCACGGTGACGATCGCGGTCACCTCAAGCGAGTTCACCATCGCCTGCCAGTAGGAGGGGTTGGTGAAGAATTGGCTGTAGTTGGACAGCGTGAAGCCGCCGCCCTCATGCGCCGTCAGGCTGGAAAACCCCATGGCAATGAACGGCAGCACGAAGAACAGCAGCGTCCAGCCGAGCGCCGGCGTGACCAGCGCCCAGGGCAGAGCAGAGCTCGCCCGGGGCAGGGTATGGCCCGCCCGGGGCAAGGGGTTGTTTCCAGCCGAGCTCATGAGCGCTATCGGCTCATTTCGCCTGCAGCATTTCGGTCCACATGTCCTGCATCTTCTTGTCGAGATCGGCGTTCGGCGCCGGATAGGCCTGGGCACGCGTCAGGAAGCCCGGCTGTTCGTCGAAGCGCAGCACCTTCTTCTGGTCGTCGGTCAGTGCTGCCTTGGTGTTGGCCGGCATGCCCCAGTAGCAGGAGGAGGTGGCAAGCCGCGCCTGGCCCTCCGGGCTCATAATGTACTGGATGAACTTCAGCGCCATGTCCTTGTTCTTGGAATCCTTGAACATGGCCAGCGACTGCGACCACAGAACCGCACCTTCTTTCGGGATGGAGAAGTCCAGCGCCGGGTTTTCCTTGGCTAGGCCCGCCGTCACCCATTCGCCGCCGCCGACCAGTATGTCGACCTCGCCCGTCGCCAGCGCCGTCTGGCTGGCGGTCACTTCGCCGACCAGCTTGGCATTGGCTTTCATCTTCAAGAGCTCGTCCTTGAGGGCGGGCAGGTCGGCTTCGGTGAGATCGGCCGTCTTCTTGCCGATCGCCAGTGCGGCCATGCCGATGACCGGCAGGTAGTAGTCGTAGATGGCGACCTTGCCCTTGTACTTGTCGCCGGTCAGGGCCGCCATCGACTGCATGTCGGCCGGATCGACCTTGGTCTTGTTGTAGCCGATCGTGTTGTAGCCGAACTTTTCGGTGATGCCGTAGCGCTTGCCGCCGACCATGGTGGAGCCGTTCATCTTCACCTGCGCAAACAGGTCGGCCAGCGGCAGCTTGTCTTCCGGCAGCGGCTCGAACAGGCCTTTTTCGACGCCGCGCGGCACGTCGATCGAATCGATCACCATCACGTCCCAGTCGCCCGGCTGCGACTGTTCGACGATGGCGAGGCCAGCGCCGGTGCCCTCGAAATCCTTGACGTTGACCTTGACGCCATTGGCCTCCTCGAAGGGCTGCAGCAGCGCCGGATCGGCATGATCGCACCAGATCAGCGCGTTGAGGTCGGCGGCCTGGACAGCGCTGCCGGCTGCGAGCAACAGCGCCGCGGCCGCGCACGCAGCATGCAGATGGCTCTTCAACATGGAAAGCGAATTCATGGTCTTGGAATGTGCGGACATCGAGTGTTCTCCCTTGCCTTTGTGGCTTCTTGCAAAAAATTGAACCAATTCTAAAATTGAGTCAATTCTGTTTTTGTGGAAAGAGGCTGGAATGAGCGGATTGCGGGCAAGGCAAAAGGCGGACCGGCACAGGCGCATCATCGAAGCGGCGGCGGAACTGTTTCGAGAGGCCGGCTATGAGGGCGCCAAGATAGAGGCGATCGCCACGCAGGCCGAGGTCTCGGTCGGCACCATCTACAATTACTACGAGAACAAGGGCGACATCCTCGGCGC
The DNA here is from genome assembly GCF_003998535.1 of Mesorhizobium sp. M7A.F.Ca.AU.002.02.1.1. NCBI lineage: Bacteria > Pseudomonadati > Pseudomonadota > Alphaproteobacteria > Hyphomicrobiales > Phyllobacteriaceae > Mesorhizobium > Mesorhizobium sp. M7A.F.Ca.AU.002.02.1.1. Next base: position 2,873 of record NZ_RZPB01000386.1, read on the forward strand.
CATCGTCTCGCTGGAGGTCAACGAGGTGCTGAATGCCGGGCAGGGCGTCGTCGCCAGGCCGCCGGCCAATGTCGGCGATGCGCTGGATACGCTGATCGGCATCTACATCGAGCACTCGCTGCACTATCTCAGCAAGGAGATGTGGCGGCAGGCAATGGCGATCTCGACGCAACTGCCCGACAGCCCGTTCGGCCAGGCCTACACCGCGCTCGACCGCGCGCTGACCGAACAGATCCGCGCCCTGATCGCCCGGCTGCAGGCGCTCGGCCTGGTGCGCCAGGACATCGACGGGGCGGCGCTCGGCGAACTGATCTTCAACAACATGAACATGATGTTCATCGAGTTCGTGAAACGCGACGCGGCGAGGATACCGGAGCTGCGCGCAGCGATACGGAGGCAGAACCGGATTTTGGTGGCGGCGATCGGGGTGTGAGGGAGTCAGGAGCAGACAGGAGAAAATCGTCGGTTCGGCATATTGTCATTTCACACCAGCGCTCGCCTCTTGAGTTGAATTTAAAGCCTGGTACAACTTAAGGGAGCATAAAAAGGGGAGGCGTAAATGGGGGCGTTTTCCATCTGGCATTGGGCGATCATGCTGCTGTTGATCGGCGTGCCTGTTTTCTTTGCTGTTCGATCGGCCGCGAAGCCGTCGCAGAATCCTGAGGCTCTTGTGGGCTTCGGCGGCTGGCTGATGCTGCTGGCTATCGGTCAGGCATTGTCACCGCTGCGCACACTCGCCGAATTGGGGGCCTCCAGCGATGGCGACAACCAGCTCATGCTGGTGCCGAATGGACCCATGGTGGTCTATGGCGAGGTTGCCCTGCTGCTGGCATTCATGGTGCTTCAGCTTGTGGTGCTCGTTGCCATGCTGAGGCGGAGCCTTCGGTTCAAGCAGTTGTTTCTCATCCAATGGCTCGCAATCCCGGTGGCGGTCATACTGGACGCGATCTGGGTCTCCACCGCGATCGGGGTTTCGGTTCGGCAAGTGGTCACTGGCGAGGCGCTTGCGACGCACATAGTCTCGTTTGTGCTGATAGGGCTCTGGGTCGCCTACGTCTACAAGTCCGTCAGGGTGCGGAACACCTTCACCAGGGTTGGGGCATCCACCCAGGTTGCTGGCGCGTCGTAGAAGAAGGCACAACTTGGAATGTTGGAACTGCGCGCGGCGATCCGCGGGCAGAACCGAATTCTTGTGGCGGCGATTGGGGTGTGACCTCGTGCACCACTATGTCGCCATCGAACCTGGAACGGCCAGATCCTGAGCCGACCGACCTCGACCATCATCCGTGACGGCTGCGACCTTTTGGAAGGTCTTTATTTCGGCCTCATTTATACGTGCTGCCCGCGCTCTCGCCTGGAGATCAACCAGGCGCGCCACGAGCGCTTGCGACGTCTCGACTTCAGGGTTCATCATTTTCATTTGTCCGATTGAGTGGCGATTTGACGAGCGCAACCCGCCGGCATCCCTGCCGGCGGGCCTGGCCGGTTCGAAGTTTCAGTCGTAGACTTTCACAATCTTGCGTGTGCTCGGGTCCACCAAAACCGTTCGGTTGTCGACCACCGTATAGCGGTATTTGACGTTGGGAACCTCGTGGAGTTCGACCGTGTCTGGCAGAGCCGTGCCGACATTCAACTCCACCCCCGGAAGCTTCACAGAAGCCAAGGGTTGCTTCTTCACGTATTCGCGCACGACGGTGTCCTGTTCCGGTGTGATAACCACATCCTGTGCCGCAACCGCGCCGACGCTGGCCAACAGCAAGAGCGCCGCAGCGGCGCTGCTTAGGTGCATCCTCATTTGTTTTTCTCCTCTTGTAACCTGGCGGCAGCACGATCGGCTGGGCGCCAGCCACCCGAACACGTCGCCAGGCCAAACGTTCCTCATACGGGCCTCTGTCTGAATCCGCGCAGGACCAAAGTCTGGTTGGAAAACGCAATGGTCTTACCCGTTGGGAGTAGGCGGAACGGCTTAGGCCTAAAGGTTGTTGTCTCTCCAATTCGGAGAGAAACAGTGGAAAAAAGTGTCGGCCAGGCGCGATGGTTGCTCGCACCGATTTTCGCAACAGCCATCACCTTCCTGGTGATGGGGGTCGTTCTTGGCTGACATGGCGTGGATCGGCGCAGCTACGTCCCTTCCTGCGCTGATAGGACCCGTGAGCTGCTTCGGCGGCGGGCGGGTCCTGTATTTCACCGTGCGCCCATGCATGCTCATTCGGCAGGCGTGGGCGCATTTCTAGCACATGTACCTTGGGAGGTTTATTATGGATCGGCGATCCTTCTTGACTGCAATGTTTGGCGTTGCCGGGGCAGCGGCCCTTGCAAGCGCTGTCCGCCCAACTGACGCAATGGCGGGTGTTCCAGGGGCCGGACACGGCATCCTCGATGAACTTGAGACGCCACAAACAGAGACCTTTGAAGAAGACGCACAGGCAGAAGTGCAGCAAGTCTATCATCGGGACTGGCACTACCGTCCCCACCGCCGCCGGCGGGGCTGGAGACGGGTTTGCCGCAGTTATTGGCGGCATGGTCGCCGTCGCATCCGGTGCAACCGCCGACGTGGTCCTTCGGTCGTCCTTCGATTTTAACTGATTTCCCGCCTCGGCCCGTTCCGGCTCACGCGCCGAGAACGGGCCGGTTTAGATTCTTTTCGGTGAACGATCACAATGACATTGGTCCAGAGATCGAATGAGAGTGGCAGCGCGAACCAACCGGGAAATGGCAACGATGATCGTGCGCCCGGGTTTGTGGCCTCCGTCGCTTTGCCGGACAAAGAAAACATTGCCGACCTTGTCAGGCGAACAGAGCGCATGGCCATCTTGGTGGTTCTTGGACTGAGCGGCTGGTTGATGCTCGTCCCCGCTATTTATCTTGTGCTGACGCACGGGATATGAAGCTTGCGGGACATCCGTGCGCGCCCAGGGTTGGATTGCAATCGCATCGGATCGCGGCTTCCGCAGCCGTTTCGTGTCACCGGCAATG
>NZ_RZPB01000387.1:0-5841 GCF_003998535.1 Mesorhizobium sp. M7A.F.Ca.AU.002.02.1.1
GCAAGGCAAGGCGCCAAGGTGCCGGTGAGCAGCATCAGCGGCGAGTTCCACGGCGTGATCATGCCGATGACGCCAAGCGGCTCGCGCATGTTGAAGTTCAGCATGTCAAGCTTGTTGACGGGGATGGTGTCGCCCAGCAGCTTGTCGGCCATTCCGGCGAAATAGCTGTAGGAATCCGGTATGGCGCGCATCTGCGCCCGCATTTCCTTGAGCAGCTTGCCATTGTCGCGTGTCTCGATCAGCGCCAGCTCGTCGGAATGTTCGAGCACCAGCTCCGCCAGGCGATAGACGAGCTTGCCGCGGTCGGTCTGGGTCATGCGGCGCCAGGCCGGATCGGCAAAGGCTGCCCGCGCTGAAGCGACTGCGGCATCGACATCGGATGCGTCGGCCTCGGCCAGCTCATACCAGGACCTGGCGGTCGTTGGATCGTAGCTTGGAATATATTGCCCGCCTTTCGGTGCGACGAAACCGCCGCCGATGAACAGCTGCTGGCGGGAATTCTCGAGCGATTTGACTGACGTCTTCATGGCTGTTCCTGTTCGGCGTCCTTGGGGCTTTGCATCCATGGCTTCGAACCGCCATCAATGCTGGCGAGACGCCCGCCATCGCCCGAATCCATGTAGATGCTGAAGCGCTCGTCGTGCCGCTCGCGGCTGTAGCGGCGCAGCAGCGCGCGGATTTCGCGCGCCGGAATGTCTTCGTAGGGAAGGTCCGCCAGCGGAAAGAACTTGAATCCCGCGGGCAATGTGAGGGCGGCGGAAGCGCCGGAGAGACGGGCGCGATAGATGAGGTAGCCGGGATCGCTGTCGGCGACATCGAAGACGGAATAAAGAAACGTCTCATCCGGAAGCAGCGTCAGTGCGTCGCCGCCTTCGAGCTTGAGTTCGTTTTCCGCCTTGCGGCTCTTGGCGCTGGGCAGCACCCAGCCGCCCTTGCCGTTGGCGCGCAACAGGATGTTGCCTTCGGCTTCGATCAAATAGCCGACGATCATCGAGTGGGAAGCAAGCCAGCCCGGTGGCAGTGGATCCTTCACCGAGGCATAGCGTCCGCGGCAAAAGCCGAGCGGTGCCGACGGACTGGTGCCAAACGCCTGCACGGCGCCGATGAGAACGACATGGTCGCCGGCATCGACGCGGTTGTGCACGGTGCAGTCGAACCAGGTCAGGCATTCGTTGAGGATCGGCGCCCCGGTGTGGACACGGTCATGGCTGATCGAGCCGAACTTGTCGTGCGCCTTCGAGGCGAAGACCGCCGAGACGTCAGTCTGCCCCTCATGCAAAAGGTTGACCGCGAAGGAGTCGGACGCGTTGAACGCGGCATAGCTGGCAGCGGCCTTGCCGACGCAAACCAGAAGCAGCGGCGGATCAAGCGAGACCGACGTGAAGGAGTTGGCCGTCATGCCGCGCGGCGTGCCATCGGCGTCGCGGGTGGTGATGACTGTGACGCCGGTCACGAAGGTTCCGAATGCCCTTCTCAGTGCAATCGGATCGATCGTTGGCTGTGGGGTCGTCAGCATCTGGCCTCGTGTTCCCTCTTCGTATTGCGCGAGACGTTAGCCGCTGACCTGCAGCCGTTCTTCCTCCTGTTGATAGGAACAGCAAGCAGAGAGGCTGCTGTGTTTGCGAGCAAGGATCGCGGACAACAACGCAAGCAGCAGGGAAGAGTCCCGGGCTGGAAACAGTCCGCACGGCGGAGGCTGGAACGATGCTATCTTTCGACCGAAGCGCGGTTGTCGATGACCTCGCGCAAGCGGATGGCGAGCTCGAAAGCAAAGCGCCGCTCAGGGGTATCGAGATCGACACCGAACAGCTCCTGGATGCGCGCCAGCCGGTACCGCAAGGTGGTCACGTGCAGCCCCATCGCATCAGCGCAGGCCTGGCTGCGGCAGCCTTCGCGCAGATACGAGAACAACGTCTCCATATAGGGGGTGCCGTGCTGGCGATCGTGATCGGCGATGGCGCCGACACTGTCCTGCACGAAGCTCCGCACATCCTCCACCTCGGCGGCCGCGATCAGCATCGGCAGCGGGCCGAAATCCTGGCTGGCAAAGACGCCGGTCCGGCCGAACGAGCGTCCGATGCGGATCATGCGCCGGCAGCGATCCCATGCCGGGGGATAGTCCGCAAGTTTGGTGCAGAGACCGGAAAGAACGACGAAAGGTTCCTGGCCGAATTGGCGCCCCAGTTCCTCGGCAACCTTGCGCAGCAGCTTGGCGACACGGTCCCTGTCTTCGCCCAGCTCAGCCGGGATCAGGCAGACGAGGCCATTGTCGACGACGATGATGTCAGCCGCGACCGAGTTCTGCTGCAGCAACCGGATCACCGCATGATGCGGATCGACCAGACGTCCGGCGCTGCTTTGGGCGGCTTCAGGCAGGTCGATGAGGATCATCTGCTTTGGTGATGCCAGCCCTACGCCAAGCCGCTGCGCCCGCTGCATTACATCTGCGGGGTCGTGCCAGCGATGCTCGACCACCTCCATGAACAACTCCGTCAGCGTGCGTGTCTCGAATCGGAAGCGGATGAAGCTGCGCATCATCTGGACGCTGAGCGCGAATTTGGCGCTGTCGAGCAGAAGCAGGTCGAGCTGGCTGAAGGGCTCCTGCATGGTGAAGATGACCATTGCCCCGACAGCCTCGGCATCAACGCTCAACGGTTCGATCTTCGCGGTGAGACGCAGACGGCGCGTGCCGTCGTCGAGGAAGAACGTATGAGCCTCGCTGTGCGGCTGATCCACCGCCGACCGCGCGACCTTCATGATCTGCCGGTGCAGGCTGGTGCTGGCGGCAAGCTGCCAGGCCGCGTCGTCGAAATGCTTCTCGCTCGGTGAGCGGCTGGCGACGATCAGGTTGGCGGTGAAATCGACCACGACGACGGGGTTGGGCACAAGCGCTGCGATCCTGCCTGCAAGCGAAGGCATCGAGCTTTCGGCCAGGGCCTGCTGCAGCAGCGACGTGTGTGCCTGGAGCGCCTGCTGGAGCCGTTCCGATGCACGCTTCTCCTCGCGCAGCTTGTGCTGTTTCTCGACAGCGATTTCACCGAGATGGACGATCATCCCGATGAAGGCGAGATCGTCGGCGCTGACGTCCATGATCTCTCGCGAGATGACGCTGAGCACCATCGGCCTTCCGGCCTCGTCGACGCAACTCATCGGCATTACCAGAACGCTGCGGTAGTCGCGTTCGAAAGCCTCTATGCGATAGCCAGGAAACTCCTCCGAGACCCGGGCATCCCTGATATAGACGGCCTCGTTGCGTTGCAGGGCGACGATCGACGGACTGGTGGCGAGTTCCCAGCGGTCGGGGAGCGACCGCTGGATCAAGGTCGGGTCATGGCGAACGATCACGTAAGCATGGCCATGCGGTGCGTCGATGCTCATGATCGACCCCATCGTCCATCCGGCATGCCGGCAGGCGGCCAACACCAGATCACGCAACACCGTGCTGAGATCGCCGCCTGAGTTGATCAGGCTGGCGGCGTCGCGTAACGACAGGATTTGCGACTGATGGTTCACTGGTGCGACTGTTCCGGCTGACCGATCTGTTCCTGTTGGCACTGCGAGCGCCGATATAAGCAATTCGCGGCCGAGTGAAGCTACACGTCTTCCGAGAGCGAGACATCCGGTTTTTCCTTGGAAGCAGAGGAAGACGCGTGGTGCGCGCCTTCCTAGCCTGGCCCTTTCGAGTTTGGGCAGGAAGGACCGTTGGCGCGAATGGAAATCAGGAAAGTCTGCACCTTCATCGACGAGGTTCTGATCGAGGGCGGCAAGGTCGCTGGTAAACCGGTCACATCGATCGTCGTCGCCGCCGTGTTGAAGAACCCGTGGATGGGACGGGGCTTCGTCGAAAACCTTCGCCCCGAGATCATCGACATCGCTCCCAGGCTCGGCGCCGAACTTACGCAGCGGCTGACCGCCTTGATGCCGCCGGCCGAGATCGAATCCTACGGCAAGGCCGCGGCCGTCGGTATCAATGGCGAAATCGAACACGCCTCGGCGCTGATCCACACGCTGCGCTTTGGCAATCTGTTCCGCGATGCCGTCGGCGGCTCCACCTATCTCGAATTCTGCAACACCAGAAACGCCGCGGGGGCGTTGTTGTCACTGCCAATGATGCACAAGAGCGAGAACGGGAGGCGCTCGCATTTCATCACCGCGAACTTCCAGATCGCCGATGCACCGGGTGCCGATGAAGTGCTGGTTGCCATTGGTGCAGCCAACGGCGGACGCGTTCACGCCAGGATTGCCGACAGGTTCCAGGATATAGCGGAAATGGACGCGGAAAACGGCTCCTCCTGATAATCGGAGTCGTGTCAGGTCGTAAACCGGCCAGCCTTTGTCCTGTCTTTCAAGCGCGCCATTGCGGGACATTGGCTGCGAAAGGCCTTCTACAAAGCGGGGTGGCTCCTGGGAAGGGGGACCTTGTTTCGTGCAAGGAGCCGACCTATTCTAGGCTCCGTCGCGAAAAACAACTGCCTGACCATTGTCACCTTCGTCAGGCAGGTGAGTACACGTCAACTGTGCACAGCACGGTTCGGCCAGCGTCTCCGAGAGCAACCGCCCGACGAGAAGTCGGGCTCATGGCAACCGTCATTCCGACGGATGCATTGGAGCGCTAAAAATGCGAAATCATATTGCAATCATTGGTGCGGGCCTTGGTGGCCTCACGCTTGCCCGCGTTCTTCATGTCCATGGCGTTTCAGCCACGGTCTATGAAGCCGACGCCTCCTCTGCATCGAGAGCGCAGGGGGGACTTCTCGACATTCACGCATACAACGGTCAGCTCGCCCTCAAATCCGCAGGTCTGTTTGACTCGTTTCTTCAGCTCGTCCGTCCTGGCGAAGATGCAAAACGGATTGTCGACAAGGACTGTCATATCTTGTTCGACAGGCCGGGCAGCCACAGCGGCGAGCGTCCTGAAGTGGACCGGGGCGAGCTTCGCAAGATGCTCATCGATTCGATCCCGGCCGATATGATCCATTGGGACCATAAGGTCACGTCCGTGGCAGCTACCGAGGACAATCGCCATGAGATCACCTTCATGGACGGCTCAAAGGTGACCTGCGACCTTGTCATTGGGGCCGATGGCGCGTGGTCGAAGGTCCGTCCACTGCTTTCTGATTCAAAGCCGGCCTACACGGGAACGTGTTTCGTCGAGACATTCCTTTTCGATGGCGACACGCGCCACAAGGCGAGCGCAGAGGCGATCGGCAGCGGCACGCTGATGGCCGTTGCGCCCGGCAAAGGTATCCTGGCGCATCGCAATGCCGACGGAAGTCTGCATGTCTACGTCGCCTTGAACAAACCGGAAGACTGGATCGCTTCGATCGATTTCAGTGACGCTGAAGCTGGGTTGGCTCATATCGCCGGGCAATTCGAAGGATGGGCTCCGCAGCTGACTGCCCTCATCACGGACTGCGACACCGATCCAGTGCTTCGACCGATCTATGCGCTCCCGGTTAGTCATCGCTGGAGCCGGGTGCCAGGCGCAACTTTACTCGGCGATGCCGCGCATCTGATGTCCCCATTCTCTGGCGAAGGCGCGAACCTCGCCATGCTTGATGGCGCGGAGCTTGCCCAGGCGCTCCTTGCCTATCCTGATGAGATCGAAGCCGCACTCACTGTCTACGAAAAGAGACTCTTCCCACGAAGCGGCAAGGTGGCCCAAGAAACCGAGCAGAACCTAAAGCGGTTTTTTGACGACACCGCACCGCAAAGCGTGGTCGATCTGTTCAGTGCGATGCAGGCATCGGCGAAGTAATCGCACTGGGGCGTGACTCGTTGAAGTCCCCGACAACACGACCGGTCGGAGGCCCAGGAGCACATCTGGGCTCCGCGGTGATA
>NZ_RZPB01000388.1:0-5803 GCF_003998535.1 Mesorhizobium sp. M7A.F.Ca.AU.002.02.1.1
GTCATCGGCAGCGGACGCGCCGCCGACCGCCAGAAGGCGCTCGACTTCGGCGCGAATGAGTTCGTCGATCTCGACAACGACAAACTGGAGGAGGTTGGCGGCGTCGACCTGGTGTTCGACGTCATCGGCGGCGATATCCAGAAGCGGTCCGCGGCCCTGATCCGGGCCGGAGGAACGCTTGTGACAGTCGTTGGACCGACGGATATTCGACCTGCAGATGGCCTGGCGATTGACTTCGTCGTCGAGGCTGATCGCGGCCAGCTTTGGGAGATCGTTCAGCGGATCCGGGACGGACGACTGCGGACGAATATCGGCAAGGTCTCCAGCCTTGAAGATGCCGTCGCCACCTTCAATTCGACCGAGCGGCGTGCGGGAAAGACGGTCATCCGCGTTCGGCCGTGAGGACTCGGGGGAGAGAGGGCAGTTCCTCTCCTTGAAAGCCTAAGGTCCGCGGCAAATGCCGCAGCGTCAGATGTGATTGCATCTTGGGAGTTCGAGTTCGCTAGCCTCTGCCTGCAGCAATCCCGGTAGCTGGCGAGATTTTGATCCAATACTGCGTTGTTTGTTGAATCTGAAGCCTGGAGGCAAAGACCCAGGCTTAGCGGCGAGAGACGATTAAACATTGATCGATAGCTTTAGACCTTGCTTTGCCGTCGCGTGGTATATGCGCGTAGGCTAATGTCCGTCGGGAGTAGAAACATGCTGAGAATTGTTGGGCGGTTCGCGCGTTCCCATGACGGTTCGATGGCCCCGTTGTTTGTTTTCATGCTGGCGCCCATCATCACCGCCATCGGGTTCTCGGTCGACTATACCAGGGCGGTCCAGACCCGGTCCAACGAGCAGCAGGCGCTGGATGCCGCGGTCCTATCGATCACCGGTATGGACACAACCTCAACGTTGGCGCAGCGCCAGACTATGCTGCAGGATACCTTCATCGCCAACCATGGCCTGGGTACCCCGACACTGAACAGCTTTGTGGTTTCCGCCAATGGCACCGCCACCGCGCAGGCCATGGCAAGTTACTCCATGCCCACCGTGTTCATGCAGATCGCCAGGATCAACACGGTGCCGGTCGCCGTTGGGTCGGCGGCGAGCAAGACGCCGGCCCTGGTGCAGACTACCTTCAAGGTTTCCAAGGTGTCGGGCTGGTGGAACAAGACGATGACGCTCTACGGCACGACATTTGGAGCGACGGTGGCCAAGCCGCTGATGTCGATCGAGTATACCTATAACGGCTTCGGTGATCCGAAAGGCTACGGCACAACGAATGTGTACACAATCACCAACAACGGCGGGGCCGACATCAAGACGCTTGTCCAGTCGCAAGTTTGCACCACCGCCAGCGTGAGCACCTTCACGGGTCTGACTGCAGACGCGATACTCCAGACCAGCGGCACCAAGAAATATTCAACCACTTGCCTCAACACCATGTACCCAGCCAACAGCGCCGGCGCGTCGATCGACGTCAGCCAGATGGCTGGCCTCTCCCTGCAGATGTACGTGCCATCGGGCAACCCGAAGTACCTAAAGTCGGATGATCCGACCACCTCCAACCGACTCTACAGCGGCGTGGACGCGAACAACCTGACCGAGACCCCGACTGGGCAGAAGGTCGACATCTTCACCATCGTGCCTTGTGGTGTAACCAGCTATCAAGCCTGGGAGGACGGCGGCACAACCGTGCCGACGCCGTCTTCAAATGCCGACTTCTTCTACAGCGTCACCGGCAAGTGCGACTTCAACAAGCGCCCCTCGATAACGGCCCTGACACAGTAGGAGGTGCATCTCTTGCCTTTGGAAAGCGGCACGTGCTGCGCGTGTGACAAGACTTGATACCGGGATCACGCTCATCGGGCAAAGTCTGCCGCGTCCGATCATCCTGGCCCGATAGCATATCAGCGGCTGGTGCATCCGGAAGGCGAGGTGGCGGCGGCGCGCGGCGCCGGAGTGGCGGAAGCGGTGTTCACGACGGCAGCGATCGAGGATGGCGTGGCGGTGAGCCAGTCTCCAGTCTGGTTCCTGCTCTCGGCAAAGCAATCGCGGTTTTAATGGCACGGCACTTGGCCAAGCGATCTGTGTAGCGGTCGACATGCCGAAGCCAGGCGATCGCCGTAGGCAGTTCCGGGCAGGATTCAAAATTCCCGACGGCCTCGCAACGCCATACTTCAAGGACCGGAACACCGGCGTGCTCAAAGTTGGCACTGCGCAGCGTCGGCCATGCCGACCTGGGCGGATATTGCCTGGCTGCGTTCGCTGACAACCCTGCCGCTTATCCTGAAGAGCATCCTCGATCCTGAGGATGCTGAGCAGGCGATCGGAACGGGTGTCGATGCCATCGCGGTCTCGAACCACGGTGCAGTGGCCGGACGGATTCCCATCATCCATGCTGGCAGCGTGAGCCGTCGCGCCGACGTTGAAGACGCTTGCCCTGGTGCAACCGCAGTCATGATTGGCCGCCCCTATGTCTACGACCTGGCAACCGATGGTGCCGAGGGCGCAACCCATTGTATCAACCTGCTTCGCCGAGACTTGGAGATGGCAATGGCGCTGACAAGGCCGGGCGGCATCGGCGAGATCGACCGGTCGGTAATCTGGTGAAGCCCGAAACTATTTTTCAGCAAGTTCAGCATTGCACTTTTCGCTTCACCTCCGTCGCGCCCTTTGTCCGGCCGAGCGCCGACTACCTGGATGTCCGATTAGATTTACAGCTGACGGTCTGCTGTCGGCCACAATCGTGCCTTCGCATTTTGACTACTGGCGTCGAACTTGCCGTGAGGATGACTCGGACGGAGGACAGGAGCGCGATGCAACTGACTGCCTTTACCGGCTTCGTAGCCGTTTACCGGCCGTTATAGCACAATCGATGCCGGACTGAAGTGCACGGACAATGGCACCGTCGTGTACAATGTCGCACAATGGTATAGAAAGGCGGTGGTTCGCGAGCCGAACGAAACTGCGAACCATGGTGTTGCCGGTCGCTACTTCTGGTGCTGAGTTGCGCCAACTTCCCGCCCAAGGCGGGTTTTTTGTTTCTGCCCTTCGTTACGATCAAGGCTCCGATCAGGCAGGCTTCGAGACGATGATGGCCAGCGATGCCAATCTGCCTTCGTTCAGGCTACGGATGTAGTTCTTGCGTCGCTGCACGAATTCGGTGCCGAGCACGATTTCATTGACCTGACGTTGCACAGGCGAAGGAATGATGCCGGAACTGGCCCTTTGCATCGCCAGTTCGACATGTTCGCCGGTCTCGTCGATGACTTCGTCAATATGGAAGCCCGCGTCGGCGAACAGGGTCTTCAGGGTATCCCGGTCAACAAGGTGGCTGGTTTCCGGCGCAACCGCCCAGGGCAAGGGATAATTCGGCTCGCCGGCAGCCAGCACGGCTTCGGTCCAGATCAGTTTGCCGCCCGGCTTCAGAACGCGAAAAGCCTGCCCGATGACGGCGGCCTTGTCGGCGATGTTCATCCCGACATAGAAGCAGATTGCCGCGTTGAATGTGTTGTCGGCGAAGGGCAGTTTCGCCGCGTCGGCTTCGTGGAAGCGAACCTTGTCGCCAAGGCCGCTGAGCATGGTCAGTCGGCCGGATGCCTCGACAAAGACTGGTGTGAGGTCGACACCGTCGACCTGGCAGCCATAGGTGGCGGCCAGGAAGCGCGCCGGGCCGCCAATGCCGCTGCCGACATCAAGGATCCGGTCGGTGGGCGAGGGGGCAAGACGACCTCCATGGTCTCGCGTGGCGATGAGCTCGCGGCCGTGAAGCTGGTCGAACGGATAGAGCTGCGCGGCATTGATTTTATCGGGCTTCGCATCGGAAATCGCGGCCAATATACGCTCGACGATGCCGTCGCTGCCGTAATGCGTGGTGACGTTGCTCATTGCTGTCCTCCTCGAACAGCCAGCTTCCCATCAATAGGTTGTCTCCGCAACGCGCGCTGATTCAGGAGTGTGATTCATGACCCGCTACGCCACCGTCATCACCGATGCTGACGGCCGGGAAATCGTCAGCGCCATCGGCGAATTCGCAGGCACTGCGCCGCACCCACACCTGGGGCGTGGCGAGCAGGTCGCATCCGGCGTAGAAATCGGCATGGTGCAGGATGGGGCCGGGCCGATAGCAAGTTGCGCGGCTACAATCTCGTCGAGCTCAAAATCGGTAACCTGGTTTTAGGGCTGGAACCCCAGAAGGTCGGCACTCTGTCAGGCGGCGCCGGACTCCTGGCCGCGCTCAGAGCGGGCAAAGTCGCGGGCTGCGGCAGTGCCTGCGGGAAAGCCGCTGCGATCGCTGTAGTCGCGCGGCTTGGTCCCCCTGCGAGAGTGGCGCGCGGTGACGCCTTTCGCACCGATGATGTCGAGCAAAGCGATGCCGGCGACCACGGCAAGCGCAATGCCCACGTTGTCGCGCTTTGGATTGTCATGCCGATAAGCTGACAGCAACGTCGCGATGTCCAGGCCGTCGCCAGCCACCCGGCTCCAAAGCCCAGCCTGCTTGTCCACGGAAAGCGAGAGTATGCCGCTGCTTATCTCCCGCGCCCCATAGGCTCGGATGAGATCTTGCTTGCCGCTCATGCCGAGCGCACCGGCAATCCGCTCGGCACCAACCAGCTCGACGACACCCAGCGCGATGCTGAACCAGCCGAGCTTGCGAGCAAGGCCGTCGAAGGCACCGACCACACTCGGCCCGGCCTGCAGCACTTTGGGATCGCCAGGCGATCGGGTGATGTTGGTGAGTTTAGCGACCACGTTCATGACGATTCCCTACGGTTTCAAAACAACCTTGATGCAGCTGTCCTGCTTGTCGCGGAACACCTTGTACATCTCGGGTCCCTGCTCGAGCCCGACGGTATGGGTGATGACGAAGGAAGGGTCGATCTGGCCGTCCACGATGCGGCGCAGCAGATCCTCGGTCCAACGGGTGACATGGGTCTGCCCCATGCGGAAGGTGAGGCCCTTGTTCATCGCCTGTCCCATCGGAATCTTGTCGACCAGCCCGCTGTAGACGCCGGGGATCGAGATCACGCCGGCCGGCCGGCAGACATAGATCATCTCGCGCAACACATGCGGTCGATCATTTTCCATCAGCATCAACTGCTTTGCGCGATCGTAGACGGTGTCGGGCTGGGCCAGCGAGACATGGCTTTCCATGCCGACGCAATCGATGCACTTCTCCGGGCCATTTGCGCCGGTGAGTTCCTGCAGCCGTTCGACGACACTTTCCTCGGCGAAATTAATGGTGATGGCACCGCCGGCCGCCCCCATGGAAAGCCGTTCCGGCAGGCAATCGATCGCCACCACCTGTTTGGCGCCGAGCAGCAGGGCGCTGCGTATTGCCATCTGCCCGACTGGGCCGCAGCCCCACACCGCAACCGTATCCGTAGGCTCTATGTCGCACTGTGCCGCGGCCTGCCATCCGGTGGGAAAAATATCGCCGAGGAAGAGAACCTGCTCGTCGGTAAGGTTGTCAGGCACCTTTACGTGCGTGGCGTCGGCGAACGGCACCCGCAGGTATTCCGCCTGTCCCCCGGGATAGCCGCCCGTCAAATGGGTGTAGCCAAACAGACCAGCGGTGGTGTGCCCGAACACCTTGTCGCCGAGGTTCTTCTTGCGGTTCGTACGTTCGCAAACCGAAAAGTTCTGTCTCTTGCACTGGTCGCACTCACCGCAGATTATGGTGAACGGTACGACAATGCGGTCTCCCTTCTTCAGAGCGCCGTTGACGCCCCTGCCGACCTCCACGACCTCTCCCATCATCTCGTGGCCCATAATGTCGCCTGGCAGCATGGCTGGCACGTAGTTGTGGTAAAGG
>NZ_RZPB01000389.1:0-5799 GCF_003998535.1 Mesorhizobium sp. M7A.F.Ca.AU.002.02.1.1
GCGATGGCCGCCAGCCGCTCGAACTCGATCTGCCGGAGCGCAAGATCGTACTCAAGCCGGACGGCACCGTCGACCGCGTCATCGTGCCGGAGCGGCTCGATGCCCACAAGCTCATCGAAGAATTCATGATCCAGGCCAATGTCGCCGCGGCCGAGACGCTGGAGGCGAAGAAGCAGGAGCTGGTCTATCGCGTCCACGACGCGCCGTCGCTCGCCAAGCAGGAATCGCTGCGCGAGTTCCTGCAGACATTGGGCCTGTCACTGGCGCGCGGCGCGCAGATGCAGCCAAGCCAGTTCAACGGCATTTTGGAGCGCGTGCGCGGCGCCGACAATGAAGGCCTTGTCAACGAAGTGGTGCTGCGCTCGCAGAGCCAGGCCGAATACTCGCCAAAGAACATCGGCCATTTCGGTCTCAACCTCCGCCGCTACGCCCATTTCACCTCGCCGATCCGCCGCTATGCCGATTTGATCGTGCATCGCGGACTTATTGCCGCACTCGGACTGGGTCCGGGTGGGCTGACGCAGGACGAAGCGGCACGGCTCGAAGATGTCGCGGTGCAGATCTCCGGCACGGAACGCCGCGCAATGGCGGCCGAGCGGGACACGGTCGACCGTCTGATCGCCGCCTATCTCGCCGAACGCGTCGATGACCGGTTCGATGCCCGCATCTCCGGCGTCACCAAATCAGGACTATTTGTCCAATTGCCGCAGTACGGCGCGGATGGTTTCATCCCGGTGTCAACTCTGGGCGGCGATTACTATATATACGATGAAACGGCTCGCTCCCTGTTCGGAGAACGCTCTGGCAAAGGCTACCAACTCGCGGACCGCGTCGAGGTCCGGCTTATCGAGGTGGCGCCGATGGCCGGCGCGATGCGCTTCGAGATGTTGACCGACCCAAAGCCTCTGCCGGGCTCCAAGCGGTCGTTTCACAAGGCCAAGGGCCGCGCCCGCGCGTCGCAATCGCGACCGGGTTCGCGCGGCAGGAGACGATGATGACAACAGCCATGGAAGAACAGGTTTTCGGCGGAGAACATCACTCGGGCCGGGCCGCACGCCCGCTGTGGACGGCGATGAAGCGCGGCCTGCTCGGCCGCTGCCCGCATTGCGGCGAAGGCAAGCTGTTTCGCGCTTTTACCAAGACCGTCGACACATGCGGCGTCTGCGGCGAGGAATTGCATCACCACCGGGCCGACGACCTGCCGGCCTACCTCGTCATCGTCATCGTCGGCCACATCGTGCTGGGCGCCTTCATGGGCGTGGAGGCGACGTCGACTTTGTCCATATGGCAGCACATCGCCATCTGGGTGCCGCTGACCATCCTTTTGTCGGTTGCGCTGCTGCAGCCGGTCAAGGGTGCCGTCATCGGACTGCAATGGGCCTTCTATATGCACGGCTTCGGCGGCGAGCACGACGTGATCGAGCCGCATCCCGGAGCCTAGGCCGCAGCCAAGAATGCTGCCTGGCGCAACATACCGACCGTGAAAGGCCACTTTCGCTTGCCAGAAGTTTCCGCTAGGTCCTGCGCATGGACGGTATGACCAAGGCGGAAGTCGACAGGATCGAGCGGAGCATGATCGCTCATAGCGGCCGGCCAATTCGCCCGCGCGACGCGGCAACCCTCATCCTGCTCGACCGCAAGGACGACGACGTACTGGTTCTGATGGGTCGCCGCCATGCCGGCCACGCCTTCATGCCGGGCAAGTTCGTCTTTCCCGGCGGCCGCACCGATCCGGCCGATAGCCGCATACCGGTCGTCGCCGCCCTGCACCCGAAGCAGGAAGCCAAGCTGATCGCCGGGCCGGGGCGCACAAGCGCCGCACGAGCCCGCGCCATCGCCCTGTCGGCCATCCGAGAGACCTATGAGGAAGCCGGGCTGCTGATCGGCCGCAAGGGTGCTTTCGCAACCCCCAGATCCGACTGGCAAGGCTTTGCCGAACACGGCGTGCAACCCTCTCTCGACATGCTGCGCTTCGTCGCGCGCGCCATCACGCCGCCCAACCGGGTGCGCCGCTTCGACACCCGTTTCTTCAGCGCCTGGCGTGACGACGTCGCGGTCGAGCTGCCCGGTGGCGGTCCGACCAACGAACTGGAAGAGCTGGTCTGGCTGCCGCTTGCCAAGGCCAGGGAAGCCGACATACCCGACATCACCCGAATGATCCTGGACGAGTTGGAAAAGCGCCTCGCCCATGATCCGCTGTTGCGTCCAGGCGGTCCCGTGCCCTTCTACCGGCTGGTCCGCAGGCGCTTCATCCGCGAACTTCTCTAGAGCAATTCCAGGAAAGTGTGACGCGGTTTTCCGTCCGAATTGCGTAAGATCAAACAGACAGAGTATTCAGCATCCATGACGGTCGATACCCAACCAAAGGGCGACGAGCGCGTACACTGGCTGCCGATGGTGGCGGCGATCTCGTCGATCAGCGTCGTCGGCATCGCCATCGGCCTCGGCATGCCGCTGCTCAGCGTCATCCTTGAAACACGCGGCCACTCGGCTTCGATGATCGGCCTCAACACCGCCGTCGCCGGCCTCGCCTCGATCGCCGGTGCGCCGCTGGCGACCCCGCTCGCCATGCGCTTCGGCGTTGCCTGGACCATGATCGCCATGATCGCCGCCGGCGCGCTGGCCTTTGTCGGCTTCCATTTCGCACCCGATTTCTGGATGTGGTTTCCACTGCGCATCGTGCTGCACATTGCGCTGACGGTGCTGTTCATCCTGTCTGAATTCTGGATCAGCACCTCGGCGCCGCCGCACCGGCGCGGCCTTGTCCTTGGCATCTACGCCACTGTCCTGTCGCTCGGCTTTGCCGCCGGACCGTGGCTGTTCGCTCATCTCGGCAGTTCCGGCTTCAGGCCGTTCGGCGTCATCATCGCGTTGGTGACGCTGGCGGCCATACCCGTGCTGGCAGCACGCAACGAGAGCCCGTCGATCGCCTCGGATGGCGAAACCAGCAATTTCCTGCGCTACATCTGGCTGGTGCCGTCGGCGACCGCTGCCGTGCTGGTGTTCGGCGCGGTGGAAACCGGCGGCTTTGCGCTGTTCCCGATCTACGGCAGCCGAATCGGCTATTCCGAGGCCGATGCGGCCCTTCTGCTGACCATGATCGGCCTCGGCAATGTGTTGTTGCAGATCCCGATCGGCATGATCAGCGACCGCGTCAGCGATCGCCGCTACCTGCTGATTGCCTGCGCGACGGTCGGTCTTATCGGCACCGTGTTCATGCCCTTCTTCGCCCAGAATTGGCATTTGATGGCCGCGCTTCTGTTCGTCTGGGGCGGCGTCGTCGCTGCCATGTACACGATCGGCCTTGCCCATCTCGGCTCGCAGCTTTCCGGCCATGAACTGGCGTCGGCCAATGCCGCCTTCGTGCTGTGCTACGGCGTCGGCATGGTGCTCGGGCCGCAGGCGATCGGCATCGGCATGGATGCGTTCGGCCCGTCCGGCTTCGGCTGGTCGCTCGGCCTGTTCTTCGCCGCCTATATCGCTTTGGTCGCCGTCAGGTTGGTTCGCAAGATCCTGCTGTAGCGCGACTGCGGCCTGCCATGCATTTGGCACGGCACGGTGACAGGCTGCTGACAGAACCGTGTCAGGAGCACAGGGCTAAAAAGGTGTCCCAAAACACTTGAGGACACTTCCATGATCGACAGCGGCTTTGAAACCACATCGCTACGAATGACACTGCTTCTGCTCGTGACCTTCCAGGCTCCGGCCGCCGACGTCGACCGCATCATGGATGCCGTGGTGGCGATCGCGCCGCTGGCCATGGGCAAATATGACCGCAATGCCTATCAGTCGGCGCACGGCATCGAACGCTACAGGCCGCTTGACGGTGCGGCCGCCGGCGCCGAAACCGAATTGCGGCGGCGCCCCGGCACGGTCGAGGTTTCCTTCGAACTGCCGGACGACCAGGCGCTGGCCGCCCGCGTCGTCGAGGCGATTTTCCAGGCGCACTCCTACCAGGAACCGGTGATCCGCATTCAGCCGATTCTCGCCAGCCGTTCCAAGGGGCTG
Organism: Mesorhizobium sp. M7A.F.Ca.AU.002.02.1.1; assembly: GCF_003998535.1. Classification (NCBI taxonomy): domain Bacteria; kingdom Pseudomonadati; phylum Pseudomonadota; class Alphaproteobacteria; order Hyphomicrobiales; family Phyllobacteriaceae; genus Mesorhizobium; species Mesorhizobium sp. M7A.F.Ca.AU.002.02.1.1. Next base: position 4,009 of record NZ_RZPB01000389.1, read on the forward strand.
GACGACCGCGCCAATCCGAATCGCTGGTGGAACACGACCGGAGACTGGAAGAAGGTTGCGGCATCGGCGACGGAAACCGCATGATTTCCGCTCCCGAGCCGGCTCTGGTGGGTCGCACAAGGCCTACCGGGCTTGACTTTCCGGGCGCGTTCTTTATGTGTCGCGCCAAGTTTCCCGCGTCCGGGTGTTTCCCCGTGCTCCAGCGGCCAAAACCCCACGAACAAACGGACTGATATCATGGCCAAAGCCGCAAACATCAAGATCAAGCTTCTGTCGACCGCCGACACCGGTTTCTTCTACGTGACCAGCAAGAACAGCCGCACCAAGACCGACAAGCTGTCGTTCCGCAAGTACGACCCGGTCGCCAAGAAGCACGTCGAGTTCAAGGAAACCAAGATCAAGTAATCCGGGTTTCCCGCCGCAATGCCGAAACGCCGCCCAATGGGCGGCGTTTTTCGTTTGTAACAGTTGATTTCGTTGCATCCGAGCAGAGACTCCAGCCAAAGGATTGACCCTTAGCCATGGTTGCGGCACCCTTGGCCGTGGGTTGGGTGTCACGAATAAGGCGCCTATGGATGTCGAAGAAGTTGAAAGCTGCAATCATTGCAGCCCTTGTCGCTCTGGCTGCTGGCTTTGCCGTCAGCAACGGGCTGATAAGCCAGCAGACGGCCGATGAGATCAAGGCCAGGACTGACCAGGTTCTGACTGAGGAAGAGGCCGCACCGCCTGCACCTCAGCCTGACAGCCCCGCCACGCCTTCCACGGAACCCGCACCGCAGGCTCCGACACCTCCCGCCGCGGCACCCCCGCAAGGATCACAACAGGGTCAATGAAGAAGCCTCGCCAGGATGGGCTCCTCTCGTGCGATCGCACCATCTGAGTGTATCGTTTTAATACAATCGCCAATTGGTAGACTTGCACCACGGATAAGTAGTTAGTTTCAGCGTCAGGCAAAAAGGGGGGAAATGCCTCGCACTGGGAGAAAACGATGTCCGTACAAAAAGGCGACTTTCGAACCAACAGAGCCGACTACGTGATTGCCGCGATGCATGGCGGAGTGACCGCCGAAGACAGCGTTCGAGACGAGAACCTGGCAAGGAGAAAGAAGTCCCTGTGGCTGAAGGAGCGGCGATCGGCCAAATCGGCTGAAAACCCGTTGGACAGCTCGCCGCTGTCCAAAAGAAGCCCTCGCGGTTAGCGGTCTACAATCGCCTTCCGCGATCACACCATATCCGCACACAACCCACTCGCCCATATTGCAGGGGCCACCGTCGGTGTTGACTAACTCCGACGGTGGCCTAGTTCGCGGCGAAATGACCTCCGTTCTTTTGAGAAGACGGCGGGACTAAGGTCTTGCGCCCTAGACGCAAAGGTCCGAGCGATCCTGTTAGGTTCCGGAAATGTCTCTTGGACGTTCCGCTATTTTATCCAATTGAAATGTAGCGTTACCGTGTATGTCCCGCCCGATAGCGGCGCCTGATCCGGCTGCCCGCATCCGACCCGGCTGCGTCCCCTCAGCCGATGCGCTCGCCGCTTTTCGCATCGAACAGATGCAGCTGGTCCGGTTCGGCCGCCAACCGCACCACGTCGCCGGACTTGACGCCGGCACGGCCCATGGCAAAGACGCACAGCTGCTGGCTGGCTAGCTTGACGTAGAACTGCGTCGAAAGGCCGAGCGGCTCGACCACACCCACCTCGCCCTTCAACGCACCGTCGTCCGCCAGCTTGATATGCTCGGGCCGCAAACCGACGGTGATGGCGTCACCGTGGGTCAGTGGCAAGTCTTCCGGC
>NZ_RZPB01000038.1:0-18004 GCF_003998535.1 Mesorhizobium sp. M7A.F.Ca.AU.002.02.1.1
CCTATGCACACACCTCGCCACGGCCAACCACGCTGGCCTTCGTCAAGCTCACCAACGGCCAGGCGACGTACACTTTCTATGACGAGAACACCGCCGGACGCATGCTGACGATCGACGATTTGCCGCAGCTCGGCAACGAGATCGAAGCCATGCTGTTCGGCGCCATCAGCCTGATTTCCGAGCCGGCCGGCAGTGCCTATGAAGAGTTCATGCGGCGCGAGCATGAAAGCCGCGTCATGATGCTCGACCCCAACATCCGGCCGAACTTCATCCCGGACAAGCCCAAGCACCTCAAGCGCATTCGCACCATGATGGCGATGGCCGACATCGTGAAACTGTCGGACGAAGACCTGAACTGGTTCGGCGAAGCCGGCTCGCATGAGGATGTCATCCGCAACTGGCTGGACCGCGGCCCGAAGCTGATCGTCGTCACCCATGGCGGCGAAGGCGCGATCGGCTACAGCAAGGAGCACGCCGTCACGGTGATGCCCGAAAGGGTCGAGGTGGCGGACACGGTCGGCGCCGGCGACACGTTCAACGCCGGCATCCTCGCCTCGCTGCACGAGCAAGGCCTGCTGACGAAGGCGGCGATTTCCGGACTGTCGGAAGACGCCATCCATAAGGCGCTGGCGCTCGGCGCGAAGGCGGCGGCAGTGACCGTGTCGCGGGCCGGCGCCAATCCACCCTGGCGACATGAAATCGCCTGAGCAACGCTCAACATAAGTTGAGCCCAATCGATCACTTTATGTTTCGCAGGGGCTCTTTCCAAGGCTATAAGGGCGGGATGGCGCCCGACGAAGCCCGGATTTCCGGCATCTGACTGACATTCGCCGGGAAAACTGGTAACGGACTGCGACACTTCCGCAATTTAGGGCTCCGCCTGCCCGGCTTTCTCGGCAAGCGCAACTCTGGTACCAGCGGCCGATTATCTGGCTAACCCATTTTGAGGCCGACATGCAGTTCATCGATCTTGGCGCGCAGCGCGAACGAATCCGCGACCGGCTGAAGGCCGCGATCGACCGTGTCGTTGACGAGGGCCGCTATATTCTTGGCCCGCAAGTCACCGAATTCGAGAACAAGCTTGCCGCCTATATCGGTACCAAGCATGTCGTGGCCTGCGCCAACGGCACCGACGCGCTGCTGTTGCCGCTGTTTGCAGCCGGCGTCGGCCCGGGTGACGCGGTGTTCGTGCCGAGCTTCACGTTCGCCGCCACCGCCGAAGTGGTGGCGCTGGCCAAGGCCGCGCCGGTGTTCGTCGATGTCGACCCGCACAGCTACAACATCGACATTGCCAGCCTCGAAGCGGCCATTGCCATGATCAAGAAGGAAGGAAGGCTGAAGCCGAAGGCAATCATTCCCGTCGATCTGTTTGGCCTTGCCGCCGATTACGAGGCGATCATGGCGATCGCCAACCGCGAAGGCCTGATGGTGATCGAGGATGCCGCCCAGTCGATGGGCGGTTCGCTCGACGGCAAGATGTGCGGCTCCTTCGGTGCGGTCGGCTCGACCAGCTTCTATCCGGCAAAACCGCTTGGCTGCTACGGCGACGGCGGCGCGATGTTCACCAATGACGATGCGCTGGCCGAACAGCTTCGCTCGTTCGCCTTTCATGGCAAGGGCGAGACGCAGTACGACAATGTCCGCGTCGGAATCAATTCGCGGCTCGACACGATACAGGCGGCGATCCTCATCGAGAAGCTGGCCATTCTCGAAGACGAGATGGTCGCCCGGCAGGTCGTGGCACAGCGCTATGCCGATGGGCTTGGCGACGTCGTTACCGCCGCCCGCAATCTGGACGGCAGCCGTTCGGCCTGGGCGCAATACGCCATCGAGACGCCGAAGCGCGACGGGCTGAGGGCGCATCTCGGCGAAAAGGGCATTCCGTCTGTCATCTACTATGTGAAGCCGCTGCATGCCCAGGTCGCTTATCGCGATTATCCGCGCACGCCGACCGGCCTTGCCGTTTCGGAAGACCTGCCGAAGCGGATCCTGTGCCTGCCGATGCACCCTTATCTCAGCGAAGCCGACCAGGACCGCATCATCGAGACGATCCGCAACTATATAGGCTCGAATTCGGCGCAGGCAGCGGCCGAGTAAGCTACCGGGCCTTCTCAGGCGGGGCTGACCCCTGCCCCGCCGCTGGCAATGAAATGCGGATTGGCGAAATCCTCGTCGTCGCTTTGCCGGCGCTTCCCATAGACCAGAGGCTGGCCATCGAGCGTGCGCGTCATGCCACCGGCGGCGCGCAGGATGGCGTCGCCTGCCGCCGTGTCCCATTCCATGGTGCGGCCGAAGCGCGGATAGACATCAGCCTCGGCACTGGCGAGAAGGCAGAATTTCAAGGACGAACCGACCGAGACGATTTCGGCGGCACCAAGGTCGCGAATATAGGCCTCGGTTTCCGGCGTGTTGTGGGAACGGCTGGCGACGACGGCCAGAGGCGCCACGGCCCTTCTCACCGAGATCGGCCGGCGGCCGACGATCTGGTAGCCGCCATCGATTTCGAGAGATTCCGCCCTTCCCGGCAGGCCGGAAAAGAAGCGGCCCGCGCAGGGCGCAAAGACGACGCCGACTTCCGGCACGCCATCGCGAACCAGCGCTATGTTGACGGTGAAATCGGTGCGGCGGTTGACGAATTCCTTGGTGCCGTCGAGCGGATCGATCAGGAAGAAAGCCCCATTTAGGTCGGGCGGCACGATACCGGCGGAAGCTTCTTCCTCGGCCACGCAGGGGATATCGGGAAATGCGGCACGCAGTCCGGCGAGAATGATCTTTTCGCTCTCGCGGTCCGCCTCGGTCACCGGCGAGGCGTCGGACTTGCGGTCAACCGCACAGCCGGCGTGGAACACGCGCATCACCTCGCGCCCGGCCGACAAGGCCAGGCGCTCGAAGATTTCAAGCATCAGCCTGTCGTCAGATGCCGCCGCCGCTATCGTATTGGTCTTCGGCAATGTCGCGCTCGTTCAGCCAGTGTTCCAGGGCGTCGACCATCTCTTCGGCCGATTTGCCGAGTGTCTGCAGATGGATCTCCGGGGTTTCCGGCGCTTCATAAGGGGAATCGACGCCGGTGAAATTCTTGATCTCGCCATTCAGCGCGCGCGCATAGAGGCCCTTCGGATCACGCCTGGCGCATTCCTCGAAGGGCGTATCGACGAACACCTCGACGAATTCTCCGTCGGCCATCAATTCACGTGCCATGCGCCGTTCGGCGCTGAACGGCGAAATGAACGAAACAATGACGATCAACCCGGCATCGGCCATCAAACGCGCCACCTCGGCGACGCGGCGGATGTTCTCGACGCGATCGGCATCGGTAAAGCCAAGATCGCGATTGAGACCGTGACGGACGTTGTCGCCGTCGAGGATATAAGTATGACGGCCGGTGGCGAACAGCTTCTTTTCGAACAGGTTGGCGATGGTCGACTTGCCGGATCCCGACAGCCCGGTGAACCAGAACACGGCGGGCCGCTGGTTCTTCATGTCGGCGCGCACGCGCTTGCCGACATCGAGCGACTGCCAATGGATGTTTTCGGCACGACGCAGCGAGTGCAGGATCATGCCGGCGCCGACCGTGGCGTTGGAGATGCGGTCGATCAGGATGAAGGCGCCGGTTGTGCGGTTTTCGGCGAAGGGATCAAAGGCGATCGGCGTCCGCGTCGAGATGTTGCAGATGCCGACTTCGTTCATTTCGAGCGACTTGGCCGCTTCATGGGCAAAGTCGTTGACGTTGATCCGGTATTTCAGATCGGTGACGGTGGCGCTGGTCTGGTCGGTCTCGGTGCGCAGGATGTAGGAGCGGCCCGGCAGCAGCGCATGCTCGTCGAACCAGACGATGTTGGCGGCGAACTGGTCGGCGACCTGCGGCCGTGCGGCAGGCGAAACCAGCATGTTGCCGCGCGAGATTTCGACTTCGTCGTCGAGGACGAGCGTGACGGCCTGTCCGGCAGCCGCCTGGGCGAGATCGCCGCCATACGAGACGATCCGCTTGACGCGCGAGGATTTGCCCGACTTGGCGACAACGACCTCGTCGCCGGGCGCAACCGAGCCGGAAGCGACCGTGCCGGCAAAGCCGCGAAAGTCGAGATTGGGACGATTGACATACTGGACCGGGAAACGGAACGGCAGTTCGACCATCGCTTGGTCGACCGACACGGTTTCGAGATGCTCGATCAGCGTTGGGCCGGAATACCATTCCATGCTTTCCGACCGACGGCTGACATTATCGCCATAACGGGCCGACATCGGGATCGGCACAATGGTCTGGAAGCCGAGATCGCGCGAGAATTGCCCGTAGTCTTCGACGATCCGGTCGAAAACCGTCTGATCGAAATCGACAAGATCGATCTTGTTGACGGCCAGCACGACGTGGCGGATGCCGAGCAGCGAGGCGATGATCGAATGTCGCCTTGTCTGGCGAAGCACACCCTGCCGGGCATCGATCAGCACGATCGCCAGGTCGGCGGTCGAGGCGCCGGTGGCCATGTTGCGGGTGTATTGCTCGTGACCAGGTGTGTCGGCGACGATGAATTTGCGCTTCGGCGTGGCAAAGAAACGGTAGGCGACGTCGATCGTGATGCCTTGCTCACGCTCGGCCTCGAGGCCGTCGACCAGCAGTGCGAAATCGATGTCGTCGCCCGTCGTGCCATGCTTGCGCGAATCGCGTTCGAGCGCGGCGAGCTGGTCCTCGAAAATCTGCTTGGTGTCGGACAGCAGGCGCCCGATCAGCGTCGACTTGCCGTCATCGACCGAGCCGCAGGTCAGGAAGCGCAGCAGCGACTTCTTCTCCTGCGCCGCCAGATAGTCGCGAACGCCGTCGGTGGGGGCGAGGCTCTTTGCCATGATGTGGCGCATGGTCAAAAGTACCCCTCGCGCTTCTTCTTTTCCATCGAGCCGGCTTCATCGCGGTCGATCAGGCGCCCCTGCCGTTCGGATGTCCGTGCCGTCAGCATTTCGCCGACGATGGCTTCCAGCGTGTCGGCCTCCGATTCGATGGCGCCAGTCAGCGGATAGCAGCCAAGCGTGCGGAACCGCACGAGCCGGTTCTCCACTGTCTCGTCGGGGCGGAGTTTCATGCGCTCGTCGTCCCGCAGGATCAGCATGCCGTCGCGTTCCACCACCGGCCGTTCCTTGGCGAAATAGAGCGGCACGATCGGGATACTTTCCTGCAGGATGTACTGCCAGATATCCAGCTCGGTCCAGTTCGACAGCGGAAAGACGCGGATCGATTCACCCGATGCGATGCGGGTGTTGAATATCTTCCACATTTCGGGGCGCTGGTTCTTCGGATCCCACACATGCTGGGCATTGCGGAAGGAAAAGATGCGCTCCTTGGCGCGCGATTTCTCCTCGTCGCGACGTGCGCCGCCAAAGGCCGCGTCGAAGCCGTATTTGTCGAGCGCCTGGCGCAGCGCCACGGTCTTCATGACATGGGTGTGGGTGTTCGAACCATGGTCGAACGGATTGATGTTGTCGCGCACGCCGTCTTCGTTGACATGAACCAGGAGATCGAAGCCGAGTTTCTGCGCCATCTGATCGCGAAAGGCGATCATCTCGCGGAACTTCCACGTCGTGTCGACGTGAAGAAAGGGAAATGGCGGCTTGGCGGGATAAAACGCCTTCATCGCCAGATGCATCAACACGGATGAATCCTTGCCGACCGAATAGAGCATGACCGGCTTGGCAAAGGCGGCCGCAACCTCGCGGAATATATGGATGGACTCGGCCTCAAGCCGCTGAAGATGCGTAAGCGCTGTTGTCATGGACCGTGGGCGTTCTTTCGTATTTCCAACAGAAGACCTGCCTCAAATCATCGAGCTTTTGCGCCCGGTTCGAGCCTTGTTTCTGGACAATCTTCCTCGTGCCGGCGTTCTAGCAGATCGCCGTTGTCAAGAACAATGCAAGACTGGCCCGGCCGCACATGGTTCGAGAATGAATTTTCCACAGATACCATCAAACCCGGAAATTCCTGCCCGCAAGCTCAACAACCGAGAAAACGCGGGGAAAATATTGCTTGAATGGCCGGCTACGGCTTTCAAGCGACTTCCCTTGGCCGACCGTCGCCTGCCGCCGATTTTCGGTGGCAATCCACCAGATACACTATCGAAAACGGGGGGCGGCCGCTATACCAGCTTCGGCAGCGGGCAAGCGCGTTATGAGGCATGGGCAATTTCGAGGCGAGCGCATTCAACTTCGCTAAACAAGATCCGCCGCATGACACTTGCCGAAAACAGCGAGCCCGAAAATTGAACCGGCTTTCATCCCTCACACAGCAATTCTCGCCTTCGCGGATCAACAACTACTTCTCCATCCTTTGCTTCTTTTTTCCACCGGTTCTGGGGTCGGTGGTCAGCTTTGTGTTCAATTGCGGAGGCCTTTCGTCCGCCCTGCTGATTGCTTTAGGGAAAAGGCGCTTCAACGCCGACCGGCCCATGATCTGGATGACGGTCGCGATCTATGCCTACTGCGCCGCCAATCTCCTGGCGTCCATCGTCAACAACTCGTTTGTCCGGGATGCGCCGCATCTTATCCCGCTCGTCACCTTCCTGTTTTTTCCCGTGTCCTATTCGACCTGGAGCAACACGCAGAAAACCACGCTTGCCCGCATCGTCGTGCTTTCCAGCATGGCCGCCTGCTTTGTCGCGCTGCTCATGGCCGTCATCCAGCAATATTGGATTGGCGTCAGGGCGGAGGGGGGAGCCGGAAATCCGATCGTCTTCGCAACCGTCGTCTGCCTTGCCGTGGTGACGTGTGTGGCTGGCGCCTTGTCCAGTATTGAGCAAGCCCGGACACCCCTCTTCTACGCGACACTGGCCGGGACGATCGCCGTCATCTATTCCGGCTCGCGTACCATCTGGCTGGCACTGCTGATTGCCGGCATAGCCGTCATGTTGATCAACCGGCACAGGCTCAGGGGCAGGAATGCCGTTCGCCTGCTGCTGCTGCTGGCGGCAGTCGGCGTCGTGATCGCCGCTTCCAGCTTCCAGGCGATATCCGGGCGGGTCGACTTTTTGCGCTCCGATTGGGGTGCGCTTGGAGCTAGCGGCAACTACGACACCTCGTTGGGAATACGTGTTGCGCTTTGGGAGATCGGCCTCAAAGCATTCCATGACATGCCACTGTTCGGGCACGGTGTGGGTGCAACCCAGCTTCTGATCAAACAGGGCTTTCATGAGCAGTTCGCGATGGACACAGGCTTCAACCATTTCCACAACGGCTTCCTGACCGCCTTGGTGCAAGCAGGAATTCTGGGCGCCGTGACGCTGGCAGCGATCTTTATCGTTGCCGCTGGAAATGCCGCCCGGGTCTTGCGAAGCAGCAGCGATCCGAACGAGCGGTTCGGCGCCACCATGATTGTCGTCGTGGTGATCACCTATCTGACGGCCGGAATGACAGGCATCCTGGTCGGCCATGACATTCTGGACTCGGTGCTGATGGTCTTCCTGGTGAGCGGAACATATCTCGCCTCCGGACGTCATGTTCCTTTGCTGGACGAACCGGCACTTGCACCAGTCACGCAAGACCTGTCTCGGGCAAGGCCATGAAGGTTCTGGTCACGGGCGCGACAGGTTTCATCGGGCGTCTTGTCGTGCGCCACTTACGCGAAGCCGGTGCCGAGCTTCGCCTCGCCTCCCGCCATCCCGAGAGGCTTGGTTCGGAGAACGAGACTGTGCCGATGCCCGGCTTCGATGCGCCGGCCGCCGCCTTCCTGGAACTGACCCGGCATATGACTGACGTCGTCCATTGCGCTGGCCTCAACAATGATCGGGGAAATGCAACCGAAGCCGATTACCAGGCGGCCAATGTGGAACTGAGCGCAAGGCTGGCGCATGCAGCGGCGGCCCAGATAAGCGGACGTTTCATTCATCTCTCCTCGATCCGGGCGGTGATCGGCGCGCACGTCAGCGCAACGATCGACGAGGACACGCTTCCTGCCCCACAATGCGCCTATGGACGCTCGAAGCGCGAAAGCGAGATCACGGTTTTGGACGCCTATGCGTCGCATGGCCGCTCCGACGCCGCCGTGTTGCGCCTGCCTCCGGTCTATGGAAGTGGCATGAGGGGAAATCTGGCAACGCTGATGCGCCTTGCCGATACGCCGCTGCCGCTGCCGACTGGTGCCTTGACCGGAATCCGTTCGCTGATGTCTTCCGAGGCCGCGGTGCGAGCAGTGTCGCACCTGCTCAGCCATTCCGGGCTGCTTCGCCCGATCTATGTCGGCGCCGATGTGCCGCCGGTCGCCCTCGACGCCGTCATCGCCGTCTTTCGCAGAGGTTTGGGGCGGCCTGTGCGCCTGATGGCGATGCCGGCCGGGCTGATACGGCCGGTGGTGGCCGCACTCGGCAGGCGGGCGTTCTGGGACAGCCTGACCGCGACACAAATATGCGACCCCGCCCTGCTGGTATCGCAGGGGTGGACGCCCGAAGCCGGCACGCTTGAGCGGCTGGCCGAGCTGGCGCGGCTCAGCAGATCCTGACTTTCTTGCTTGACCATGATCTTTTCATGGTCTGCTCAGCGGTAGAGCGTTCCAAACAGGATCCGAAGATCGAGCCAGAACGACGCGGTGCGGAGGTAGGCAGCATCCGTTTGCGCCAAGAGCTCCGGGTTAGACATGTCGATGCCCCTGATCTGGGCCAGGCCGGTTATGCCCGGCAGCGCCGCCAAAACCCCCAGCCGCCTGCGACACTCGATCAATTCCGTCTGGGTCGGCAGGCAGGGCCGCGGCCCGACCAGGCTCATTTCCCCCTTCAAGACGTTCCAGAATTGCGGCAGCTCATCGAGCTTGAACTTCCGCAAGACCTTTCCAACCGATGTCACGGAATCCGCCGGCGCCTCATGCGAGGGTAGCGACGGCGTCCCGACATACATCGTGCGCAACTTGTGGCAGCGGAAAAGCCGACCGTCACGGCCGACCCGCACCTGTGAAAAAATAGCCGGGCCCGGCGACGATGCCCGAACGGCAAGGACGGTGAGCGCCAAGACAGGAGATGTCGCCACCAGCAGCAGAGCCGCACCGGCAAGATCGAAGATTTGCTTGGCTGCCTTCATGAACGGCCGATAGTGCTCCCTGCCGAAGTCCCGAGGCAATGCCGCAGGCCAATGCCGTCAATCCGGTCGACGTAGCATGAGCCGATCTCTTGACCAAGCGCGCCACGCAGCCGTCGCAATGTTCAGATGCGCCCCAGGACGAAGGCGAGATAGAGCCCCAGGTTTCCGGAAACGGTCTGCCGATAGACGCCGCTTCGGCGCAAGCCTGCCAAGCGGCGGAAAAGGCCGCCGTCGCGCCCGCGGGTGAAAAGGTCGAGGCACACCATCGCGTCCTCGGTCAGGAGGTCGCGATTGACGGCAAGACCGTCAAGGTTGAGGTCCGTCCAGCCGGCGAATTCCCCCTTAAACAGGCGGCCAAGCCGGGACACCCTTGCTTTCCAGGATACGTTGGCGCCGACCAGGTTTGCCGCATGCTGCCGGTAGCGCACCAGCGGCCGCGGATCGTAGCGGACGATGCCGCCGGCGGCGGTCACGATGAGATAGGCCCACCAGTCGTGGCTGACGAACCCGGTCCGCATGCAGGCCCTGGCCAGCAGGTTGCGTGCCGCTGCGTTGAGCAGGATGGTGTTGCCGCCGGCGATGCTTTGCACAAGCGCGTTGCGAAAGGTTGGCGGCCGGGCAAACAAAGGCGAATGGCCGACAAGGCTTCCTGTTTCCGTCATGGTCGCGGTTCGCGAACAAAACATCAGCGGGATTTTCGCATCCTGGGTCCGCATCCAGTCGATAGCGCTCTCCAGCCTGTCGGGCTCCCAGATATCGTCCTGGTCGCAGAAGGCATAGCAGTCCGCCTCGATGCGTCGATCGACGATCATGGAGCGGAAATTGGCGGCGAAGCCTTGCCGCGGCCCCTCGACGAGCGTCATTCGACACTTGGGCCGCCAGCGGGATTTCCATGCCTCGATGATGGCGGTCGTGCCATCGACGGAGCCATCGTCGGATATCCACAGGTCGACCAGAGGGTGCGACTGCTCGAGCAGGGACTGCAGCTGCTCCTCGATGAAGGCGGCGCCGTCTTTCGTGCCCATCAGGACCGCGATGCGCAGATCATCTTTGCTCACGAGCAAGATCGCTTTCTGATTCTGATTGGATCTATCTCTTTGATTTGGCGCAATTCCCAAAGGTAAGCGCCGTGCGCTTTTCCCGGAATTGTTCTAGGTCGCCTGCCCGGCCGTCTTCGGAATCGCGTCTTGACGTGCACTTGCCCTGGCCTTCTTGGCGCGGTCGAGACCTGCCAATGCGGCGAGCGCGGCAGCCTTGTCCTGGTTTTTCGCCGACTGCTGCAGCGCCGTGAGCGCGACCTGGACATCCGACCATTCCACGACGTCCGTGCTGAGGCCGAAAATCTTCGAGATGCCGAGTTCGACGAGTTCCTCGTCTTCGCCATGCAGCGTTTCGTGGAGTTTTTCACCCGGCCTTATGCCGGTGAACCGGATCGCGACGTCCTTGTATGGGCTCTTTCCGGACAAGCGGATCATCGTTTCGGCCACTTCAAGGATCGGTACCGGCTTGCCCATGTCGAGCATATAGACGGCATAATCGTCTCCGCTCTGCCGCGACGCGGCATCGGCCGCCGACATGATGACGAGATCGACGGCTTCGGCCACGGTCATGAAATAGCGTGTCATGCGCCGGTCGGTGATGGTGACGGGCCCTCCGGCCTCGATCTGCGCCTGGAATATGGTCGCCACCGAACCATTGCTGCCGAAGACGTTGCCGAACCGCACTGCAATGAACTTGGTGGCCGGGCGACGCCCGCTTGTCTCGCCTGCCGGCGTGCCATGCAAGGCGCTGATGATCTGTTCGGCGGCCCGCTTCGTCATGCCGAGCACTGACGAGGGATCCACCGCCTTGTCGCTCGATATCAGGACAAATTGCGCAACCCCGCACTTGGCGGCGACCTCGGCACAGACGAGCGTTCCGAAGATATTGGTCTGGATGGCCGAATCCCAGTTTTCCTCGAGCTGCGGAACATGCTTGAGGGCCGCGGCATGAAAGATGATGTCCGGCCGGAATTCCGTGACGACACGCGTTATCTGGCGCCGGTCCGCGACATCGACGATGCGGACCTTGAGGCGGTCGTGGTCCTTCTCGTCAACATACTGGCTCAGCTGGAAAATGCCGAACTCGGAGTTGTCGGCGACCAGCACCGCCTCGGCTCCGAGTTCCAGCGACCGCCTGACCAGCGTCTGACCGATAGAACCGGCACCGCCGGTCACCAGAACGCGTTTGCCGCCGACAAAGGCGCCGATACGCTGGATATCGGACGCGACCGTCGGCCGGCGCAGGATCGTTTCCATCTCGACGGTGTCGAGAACCAGCTTTCCGTGCTGTTCCAACTCCGAAAGGCCTGAGAACTGCACCACATTTATGTCGCCGTGCCGGGCAATGCGCACAAGTTCCGAATAGTCCTCGATTTCGTGCTCGGCGCCGCTGCCGAAAATCAGCAAGTCCAGGCTCTTGGTGCCGGTCGCATAGTCTTCCAGGACATCGATCAGGCGCGGCATTGTCGCCACCACGGGAACACCTTGAATCCGCGTGCCCAACGGTGCGCCGCGCTCGGTGGCCATGATGCCTGCGATGGAATAGTCCGCCGGTTGCGCCGTGCGCGTGAAGCGAATGATCAGGTCGGCCTCGCCGAGCCGGCCGACAAACAGAGCGCGCTTGGCCTGCTGGTCGGTCTTGCGGCTCAGAATCCCCCAGCTCGCGCCGTCACGCAGGAAGCGGTAGAACAGCCGGGGTGCCGATATGATGGTGAAGGAGACGAGGAAGAAGACGATGAACTGACGCTCGTTGAGCCCCGCCACCGGCCGGTAAAAACGCAGCAGCAGCGACGCCATGTAAAGAGTGAACGTCAAAATCGCGCAGCTCTTCAGGATGTTGAAAAAGTCCGGCGTCGAGGCGAAGCGCCAGACAGTGGTGTAAAGGCCACTGTAGCGGAACAACAAATGGCTGATGACGACGATGCCCGCCCATGTCGCCAGACCCTCGTTGGAGAACGCTTCGAACGAAAGATTCGACCGCGAAAGAATAAGGCTGAGTGCCACGGCGACCAGGACCATGACCACGTCCTGGACCATGATGAAGGCGCGCCGCATCTGTGGCCTGAGCCCGAACACAGCTTCTAGATGGGAATTCATTGGACGGCACTAGACTCCAGGCTCAAGGGCATCGACACCAGCGAAGTGCGAACACGAAGATACTTCGCGATCAATCACCTTACCCACGTGCCATCCCCGACCCCCGCCGTCCTGTATCGCATACTGCGGGTGCGAGGGCATAGCCAGAGGTTTTTTCGGACAAGAGCGTGAATACGAGTAAGCTTGACGCCCTGTTACTGGATCGGTGGAGTCCGATCGGTGCGTTGCGATTTGGACACTGCCGCCGCGTCAGCGTTGTTTCGGTTTTGCCGCAATTGACTCTGCTCTCGACCTCGCTACGACGCAACTGGTCGAAATGGCTATGAAGGCCAAGTTTGCGGGTCGAGTGCGTGCAGAGGACAAAGCTACCAGAGGTGGGGCGCGGGCGCGCCACATTATAGTCATAACATGTCGCGACATGATGGCACGCTGGCCATTTCCATACTGGGACGGCCTTCAGAGACGTAATGACTCGGTTGCAGCTTCCAAAACCGGCGTAGAGTACAGGCAAGGCTCATGATCGCAGAAGCCAGCTCTGTGGCTTGCCCATCCATGGGATACAATTATGGCTGTTGCCGCGACGACAATGAAGAGTTCGAAGTTAAAGCGAGAAAGCCAGGGCGAGCGCACCTGCTTGATGGTTCTTGGCATGCATCGGTCCGGCACCAGCGCGTTGGCCGGCGTGCTTCAACTGCTGGGTGTTGCTCCACCAAAGAACTTGATTCCCGCCGACGAAAGCAACCGGACAGGTTATTGGGAACCATTGCATCTGGCCCTGCTGAACGAGCAGCTCTTGCTCGAACTTGGTAGCCGGTGGGACGATTGGAGGCCGGTCCGGGTCGAGGAACTGTCGGCAAGCCGGTTAAGATTCTACCACGACGAGATCGCTCGCCTACTCGATGGCGAATATGGCGGCATGCCAACGATCGTGCTCAAGGAGCCGCGGATTTCGCGCATTGTGCCGATCTATCAGCAACTGCTTACATCGCTCAGGTACAAGACTGACTATGTAACGATCACTCGCAATCCACTGTCGGTCGCCAAATCGCTGGCAAAGCGCGACGGAATGGATCTGGGATTCGCCTCCCTCGTTTGGCTGAACTACGTTCTGGCCTCCGAGAGAAGCACTAGGAATTCACCTCGTGTCTTCTTGTCGTACGAGTCGATGGTTCGAGATTTCGGGCCTGCCCTGGAGAAGATCTCAGAACGATTTTCGATCGAATGGCCGCGCAAGATTAGCTCTGTCGAGAAAGAAATTGCAGCTTATCTGTCGACTGATCACCAGCACCATCTGGCGAGCGTCGACTTGCTCATGGCTAATGATGGCGTGCCGGATCTGGTCAAGCGAGCCTATGTTGCCATGCTCGACCTCGAGGAAGACGCGTCTTCGCCAGCAGCGACCGCCGAACTCGATGCAATCTATGACGAATTTGAGGACAGTTGGCTGCCGGCTGGCCAAGTCATGTTTGCCGAATTGCTGGCGCGTGAGACCAAGGCGCGCCTCGCGCCGACAACCGATTACGCCGCCACAGAGTTAAGACTGGTCGGCAATGTCCGGGCGCTGATGTCTCAAGTCGATCAACTTAGCGCGGAACGCGATGCGTTGAAATCAAAGATCGTAGCGATGGTTGAGGACCAGAACCCAATGGAAGGGCAGGCGGTCGAGGGTGAGATAAGAGCAGAGCGACTGAAGTCAAGCGAGTTGGCCACCGAGTTGGCCACAAGGATCGGTGAGATTGCGAGCTTGAATGCCGAACTCTCAACGCGCTCGGCGCAACTCGCAGATTCGAGACAGGAAATCGCAAGGTATGTCAGCCAGATGTCAGCTCTCCAGGCAGATTTGAGATCGCTCACCGAGCAGTACGACAGCCGGGGCCTGGACGTTTCGACCCTGAGGGACCAAGCAGAACAACTGCGATTGGAGATCGCCGCCAAGTCAAGCGAGTTGGCCACGAGAATCGATGAGATCGCGAGCTTGAATGCCGAGCTCTCAACGCGCTCGGCACAACTCACAGATGCGAGACAGGAAATCGCAAAGCATGTCAGCCAGATGTCAGCTCTCCAAGCGGATTTAGGATCGCTCACCGAGCAGTACGACAAGCAGGGCCTTGACGTTTCGGCCCTGAGAGGCCAATTGGCGGCCGTGACGGAAAGCCTTCAGGCAGCGGCGCGCGAGCTAACGCTTATCCACGAGAGCAAATCGTGGAAAGTTGCGAAAGCATTGTCAAAGCTTGCTTTGCCGATCCGAAAGATTGGCGCAGACACACGAGGCACGGATAAGTGAGCGCAAAACAGAAGACATCAGCAGATATCTACGTTTTCGATGTCGACCCGAATTCGGACACGGCTGCGGCAAATGTGTTGCGGTTAGTCGGCAGGGATAAGGATGTCCTCGAAATCGGCGCCGGACCGGGGTCGATCGCCAAGCCACTGATAGCTCTGAACGGCTGTCGGGTTACCGCGCTCGAATATGATCCGAACTGCATTCCGATCCTGAAGAGCTTTTGCGTCGACGCGGTCCAGGGCGATCTCAACACGCCAGGATGGGGCGAGGTCTTCGGTGAGCGACGCTTCGATGCCGTCGTCATCGCGGATGTGCTCGAGCATCTGGTCAATCCCTGGGAGACATTGAGGGAGGTCACCCGCTATCTGCGGCCTGGCGGCAGC
The DNA here is from genome assembly GCF_003998535.1 of Mesorhizobium sp. M7A.F.Ca.AU.002.02.1.1. Lineage (NCBI taxonomy): Bacteria > Pseudomonadati > Pseudomonadota > Alphaproteobacteria > Hyphomicrobiales > Phyllobacteriaceae > Mesorhizobium > Mesorhizobium sp. M7A.F.Ca.AU.002.02.1.1. The sequence continues at coordinate 14,850 of NZ_RZPB01000038.1, forward strand.
GTGGTCTCGTCGATCCCCAACGCCAATCATGCCGCAATGATGGCGATGATGCTTGATGACAATGTCGACTACCGGGACTGGGGCCTTCTCGATCGCACACATATCCGCTTCTTTGGCGCCAAGAACCTTCAGCACCTCTTCCGCCAAGCCAATCTGAAGATCGTCGACGCGCTCTTTGTCGTGCGGACGCCCGAGATGACAGAGTTCGCCGAGAACTGGAAGAAAACGCCCGAACAAGTCCGGGCAGCTTTGGAACTCGGCGCCTATTCGCAGATCTATCAGACGGTCGTGAAGGCAGAACTGGCGAACTCGCCGAAGAATGAGTTTGTCCTGCTCGATCGCGCGCCCCCGAAAATCGGCAAGCCTGTTTCGAATTTGCCGTTTGTCCCGCCGCCACACTATTCGCCACAGCAGCGACCGACGTTCAGAACGATGGTTGGCCGCATGCTCGGCCCGACCGGCCGTCGCATCGTGAAGTCGATCCTGAGCATGCGATAATGGCGCTGCGTTATGTTGCCTACTATCTGCCGCAGTTCCATCCGTTCCCCGAGAACGATGAATGGTGGGGCAAAGGGTTCACCGAATGGACCAACGTTGCGAAGGCGGAGCCGCTCTACGATGGCCATAATCAACCGCGCTATCCGACCGATTTCGGCTACTACGACCTTCGCGTCCTGGACACCATCCGCGATCAGGCCGAGGTCGCTAGGGAGCACGGGATCGACGCTTTCTGCTTTCACTACTACTGGTTCGACGGCCACCGGCTGATGGAGAAGCCGGTCGATGCTTTCCTGACCGACAAGAGCATCGACATGGGCTTCTGCCTGTGCTGGGCGAACGAAAACTGGACCCGCCGATGGGACGCCGCCGAGCACGAGGTTCTAATCGCGCAGACCTATGGTCCGGATTGGGAGTTGCGCTTCATCGAAAGCCTCTTTCCCTATTTCAAGGATCCCCGCTATCTGCGGGTCGATGGCAAGCCGTTGCTGGTCGTCTACCGGCCGCAGCATCTTCCTGACGCCAAGGCCGCAGGTAAGCGCTGGCGGGAGCATTGCCGCAAGATGGGTATCGGCGAAATTCACATCGTGAACGCGCTCGTTCACGGCAATAACGACTACGAGCAGTATGAGTTCGACGCAGGCGTCGAGTTCCCGCCGCACAACATGAAATTCCATGGTGTGAAGGAGATCGTGCCGACCTATAAGCCATTCGAAGGCTACCCGGTCGAATATGCCAACGTTGCGCGCGATTTCCTATCGAGGGACCATAGCCGCAAGCGGATCTATCGAACCGTTTTCCCCGATTGGGACAATACGGCCCGGGTAAAGAATCGCTCATTGATCGTTCTTGGCTCCACCGTTGCAAATTATGAGCGCTGGCTGCGGGGATCGAGTTCGCTGACGCGCGCCAATCGCGCGGAAGGCGATCAACTGGTCTTCATCAATGCTTGGAACGAATGGGCCGAGGGATGCTATCTCGAACCAGACCGGAGACACGGCCGGGGGTTCCTGGAGGCCACGCTTCGCGTGAAAAATGGCATGTCGATGGTTGACGATATTTACGACGTTGCGCCGGAACGCGTGCGGTTCGAACTCAGGCAGCAATTAGCGGCGATCCCCGAGGAAGCCAGGGACGCCGAAATCGCAAAGCTCCGTGCCGCAAAAATCCGGGAAGTCGCTGACCTCGATGGCAAGGTGACTTTGCTCAAGCAGGAAGCCAGCCGCTTGCAGTCCGGGAATGAAACCGCTCCTGAGCCGCAGCGCGAAATCACGGAAACTGCGGCGAGAAGCATTCAAAAGGCGCGGGACGCCCAAGCGGTTGAGCAACCTCAGCCGAAGCTGACGACGACGAGCCCGGCGGTCCTGACGATGCCTGAACCCGGTTCGATCAAGGTGCCCCTGAAGTTCAGGGTGGCGCACCGGCTTTACGACAGGCCAATGATGTTCAAGGCCGTCCGCTTTGCCTATCGTGCCGCGAAACGCGTGGTTAATCCGTCCTCTGCAACCGAGCCGGCGCAAAAAAAAAAAGTAATCGCTGATCTCCCGGACCAGGTTGCGATGGCCTCTAGTCGTCACCAGTTGGAAGGGCACGATGTCCAGGAGGTTTCGCTCGAATCCATTGGCAGGGTGGCGTCGAGCAAACAAGAAATGCTCACTTCGAACGAGGATTGCATTTGGACCGCGTTCTCTCCCTGCAACGTCGAGGCTGAACTAGCTCCGCGACTGCACGTCGCGAAAGGCGTGGTCAATGGCGACGAATTCGCTCGCATGCTGAAGACGGTTCCCTATGAGGCAGCGCCATTGCGGTTCGGTCGGTTTCACAATTGTGTGGCGCATCCGATCGCCGTGGCTCTCGTCACCCGGAACAACCAGGTCATCGCCGAAACGATGCGCATCTACCGCTATGTCAGGTCGCAAGTGACAGAGCTTGAATATTTGGTGGAAGACGATGCAGGCGCGCATCTGAAGGCTGAAACAGCGACCGAGATCGATGCGGACGTGATCATTCCCATGCACTACTCCCAAGCGTTCGGCCATGTGGTCTTTGATATGGTTCCACAATTGTTGGCGTTTCGTGATGAGATCATTGCTGAGCGGTTGCGTGTTGTCCTGTCGACGAAAGCGCCAAAATGGTTGATCAGGATGCTGTCGGTCTGGGGCTTCCTTCCACACCATTTTCTTATCCTCGACGCGGCCAGCACCGCTGTCTACAAGTTCCGTTCGGCCATTGTCTCCAATGCTCTGACCACGTTCACCACGTTCTTCCCGCATCCGGAAACAGCCGATCTGATGTCGCGAACGCTCGTGCTTCCCCCGGCGGTTCAAGACTATCGTGCCAGACGGATATATCTCGGGCGTTCAAGCGAAACCACAAATTCCGGTAGGACGATAGCCAACGAAGCCGCGCTTCAGGCTGCGCTGGTCAAGCGTGGTTTCAAGGTCATCGATCCGGCCGTGCTGGCTTATTCGGACCAGATCGACCTTTTCACAGATGCCGAAATTATCGTCGGAGCGCATGGGTCCGCCTTTGCCAACCTGATATGGTCGAAGGCGGGAACGGTGGTTTTCGACTTGATGCCCGACGCCTGGATCAATTTCTGGGGTGCCGGCGGCGGAGTAGTCGAATTATGGATCAGCCGTATCTGTGCCCTGAAG